>NZ_CAPDXS010000172.1:0-10011 GCF_948601915.1 uncultured Acetatifactor sp.
TGGAGTTCAGACGTGTGCTCTTCCGATCTGAAAGCGATATAAAAGAACTTGAAGCCGAGGTTATGCAGTTGGCGTAATCAGCAAAGCAATTCGTCATTTGATGAAAAAACAGGATATCTGTTATGGGATGCCCTGTCTATTTCTTAACGAAAAAAGGATACCCTGGGCAGGTGACGGCTATTCTGCCGCCCCCGGATGCCCCGCCAGGTGCTTCACGAAGACGGCATCCCGGTTTTTGCCATACAGCCCGGGGCGCTGATATATCCGTGTTTCTCATAGAAATCTGCTGCTCAGGATGCTGGTGTAGATACCGTTTTGTCTGGTTCAGTATACCATTTTTTCACCATGTGAACAGACACAAAAAATTTACGTCCTTTTCGGAATTATGTACCTACGAAAAAAGAGGAAATAAATGTAAAATCAGGAGGTCGTTATGAGGTATTACGAAATAGAATATGAGATGTATCAGAGAGCAGTGGAACTGATAGAAAAAAGGTATCCTATCGGTTGAGGCGGAGCTGGCGTTGTCCACACTTCCAAAGGGAATTATTATACAAGTGTTTCAATTGAAACCGCTAACGCATCTGCAATTGTATGTATTGAACTGGGAGCCATGCTTGAGGCTCACAAATATAATGAAAAAGTGACGCACTGCATGTGCATTATCCGTGATGACGAAAGTTTTCCATATAGAGTATTATCACCATGCGGCATTTGCCAGGAGAGATTGCGGTATTGGGGCGAGAATGTACAAGTGGCAGTTACAACCGAAGAGAAAAAAATCCGATTTGTAGAGTTAAAGGAATTGCAACCATATCACTGGACGAAAGCCTACCCTGCTGACGAGCTTGAACATTGGGAGGAATAAAGCAATTCACGGTTATATAGAATGGTTCAGTATGTGCTTTATGCACTGGGAACACGTTTCCGAAAAGGAAGAAAATTTAAGTAGTAAGGCAACATCAAATATGAAAAGATAGTAGCGGAAAACAGCGGCATGGACGGCGTGGCGGGCTGCATGGAGAAGCATCCGCCATGAGAGGAAGGAAAAGCGGATGGGCTTTGGAAACGATTATCTGCAGGAAGAACGCAAAGCGGAATTGCAGTATTGGCTCAGCGGAGACTACGAGTCATTCTGCGGCAAAAAGAAGGAAATATATCTTGCGGCAGGAAAGGCGATAAAAGATGCCGGCCATACTTCCCCCGGGCACAGCCCCGGAGGATACCGGAACGAACTGAAATATGCCGGCGATCTGGAGCTGGCCTTTCGCATCGAAACAGAGGAAAAGAAATTCCGGAGCGTCAGAAAGCAACTGCCCGCCCCGGAATATGCCAAATGGCTGCAGAAGCTTGTCCGCCTGCGCAACCAATATGCCCGGACGGCGGGTTTTGAGAACTACCTGGACTACAGGTACGCGCTTTGGGGAATCGGCGGGGATGTGTTTGCCAGAGCCGCTTCCAGGCAGCGCAAGGCGGAAAAGACAGACAGCATGGAACTGAGGAGATGGCTGGGAGAAGTATCCGCAGACCGCAGGCTTGCCGTGGAAAATCAGAGGGCGCTTTTCAGGGAAATAGATGAATGCTGGAACCTGAACGGAAGCGGGATACAGATTCACGATGAAGACCTCCCTGGATTCTATATCGGCGCCTGTGTGCCCGTCAGCATTCCTGACGACATACATGTCTTAATCAACAGAAGACCCGGACTGTCAGGTTTTTCCGTATTCATGCATGAAATCGGCCATGGCTTCTACTATACCAACATTGTCACGCCGGACATCCATGGGCGGAGGGAACCCTTCAACCTTATCATGGAAGAAACGGTTGCGCTGCTGTTCGAGAACCAGGTTTATACAGATGGGTTTTCCAGAGAATTCCTGCATACTGACAGGGGCATGTGGCTTCCAAAGGCAGAATTCCAACTGGATTACCTGCTGTGCTGTGCGGAATTCGAGGAAAGGATTTACAGAAAAGCCGATCCTGATTTCGACGCGGAATGGAAGGCGGCCTGTGCTTTCACGGGAGAGGAGGAAGGGGACGGATGGACAAAGCCCCATTTCTTCGTGTCGAACCCGGGCTACTTTGCGGCCTATTTCATAGCCGCCTTTTTGGCAAAAGAGACCTATCGATATGCGGACAGGGAAAGCAGGGACTTGTTTGACTTTATCCGGAATGAGATATGCAGTCCCGGCGGGGCGCTTGCATATGAGGCATTTCTGGAAAAGGTTCTGCCATAAGGCTGCCGGGCAAGGGTGAAAAACACTCGTTGCCCGGCAGCTTTAAAAATTTCTGAAATCAGTGTAACCTTTCTCCTCCCAGGCACCTCTAACAGATGTAAACAAACATGTTTGACATTTACAATTGCACTTTGATTCTGGAAATGGAATCTGTACTGCGGTTCCATGACAGAACGATGATAACGGACAAAGGCGGTGAACATTTTGGATTCTCTGGAAATCAATCTGGTGAGACAGGCACAGAGGGGCAAAAAGGAAGCCATGGAACAACTGTTCCTGATGGAAAAGGAATATCTGTACAAAATGGCTTTCCTGTACATGAAGAACAAAGAGGACAGCCTGGATATCGTCCAGGAGTGCATCCTGCGCTGCATCGTATCCATAAAAAGCCTGAAGCAGCCGCAGTATTTCCGCACCTGGATGACCAGGATCCTGATCAACTGCGCCCACGAGGAGTGGGCCAGGCGGGGAAAGTATGACCTTGCGGAGGAAGAGGTATTTGCGGCGGAGGAAGCGTTTCCCCGGGAAGAGAGGCTGGATTTGTACCAGGCAATCGATAGGCTGAATTTCCCTTATCGGGATATCGTTATTCAGCACTATTTTGCGGGGAACAGGCTGAACGAAATCGCGCAGATGCTGAACATGCCCATAGGGACTGTGAAGGCGTACCATTCCCGGGCGAAGAGCAGGCTGAAATGCATGCTGGAAGGGGCACAATGAAAGAGAAGGAGAAGCGATTCTTTCAGGTGGGACATTTGGTGGAGGGATAATATGACAGAAAATAAGGTTTGGAATGAGATGGAGGTTCCCATGGAGCTGGACAGCGTAATCATGGATGCGGTAGCGGAAGGGCACAAAAGGCTTAGGAGGAGACAGACAAGAAAGCATTGGAGGACAGCGGCCATATCCATGGCCACGGCAGCGGCCTGCTTCCTGGCGGTAGTCATTGGATTCGTCAACCCCGTGGTGGCAAAGGCGTACAGCAGCATCCCCCTCATCGGGAATATCTTCGCCTACCTCTATGATACCGGGGACTCCGAAATTCCCTTTGCACAGGTGGGGGAAGCCGCGGTGCCGGTGGAGCAAGGGGGACAGGCGGACGCAGGGCAGGGACAGACGGACGTAGGGCAGACGGATCAGGTGGATTCGGGGAACCAGGAGGACGCAGGGCAGTGGCAGGCGGATTCGGGGAACCAGGGGAATCCGGGGAATCCGAATCCGGAGCAGCAGGAAGGCCTTGCCGCCGGAGAGGAGGCCGCCGGAGGGGAAGCAGAAGCGGAAGACCCGGTGCGGATAGCCCTAAAGGAATATTTCTGCGACGGATACAGCCTCTACCTCTCATTTGAGGTGACCAGCGAGGAGCCCTTTTTAGAGAGCGCGGCGGACATAGCGGGCAAAAAAGGTGGTATTTTCCTGTATGCTGCGGAAAACATCACCACGGAAACCGGAGAGCGCTTCGAAGGGAACGGGAGTCTGACCATCAAGGGCATTTTCACAGACCAACATACTTTTGTGGGGATTGCCAGAAGCGGAAGCTCCTTGGAGGGATATCCTGTAACGGACGGATTGACCTATGAAATGCGCTCCGGGCACATGAGGGTATTTATCACAGATGAGGCAAATGGAGATATCAAAGGCCAGTGGGAAGTCTCGGCGGAAATCACCTGTGCGAAGGAACCCCTGCTGACAGAGCAGATAGGGCAGACGATTCTCGGCGGACATGTATTGAAGGAAGTGGCGGTACAGCCCTATGAGATCCAGGTAGTGATAGAGGAGCCGAAGGGAACGTCACTGACAGAGGAATACATCTTGATAGAAGCTTTCGATGACAAGGGAAGGCGCCTTGACTGGGCATCACAGAGTGGCAATCGATTTGTGGAGGATGGGGAGAAGCGGCAGGAGATATATATGTTCGAGAAGCCCATGGATGCGGAAAAAATCACCATCTTCGCCTTGGACGAATTGAAGTGGATGGACGAATGGAAGGGGTATCTGTACTGCGATGAACCCTGGAGCGGAGAACAGATGATAGAGTTCCTGAAAGAGAACTGCTTCACCTACGGGGAGGTGGAGCTGCCCCAAAGCAACTGACCGGGGCGGGCAAAATTCCATAAGCGTTAGACCCTGGCCTGGCATAGTTCGGCAGCCGCAGAGACCTGTTCTGCGGCTGCCGAAGTCTATGTAGGGCAACAGAAGCGGCAATAGAAGCAGCAACAGAAGCGACAATAGAAGCAGCAACAGAAGCAGCAACAGAAGCGGCAATAGAAGCAGCAACAGAAGCAGCAACAGAAGCAGCAACAGAAGCGGCAACAGAAGCGACAACAGAAGCAGCAACAGAAGCAGCAACAGAAGCGACAATAGAAGCAGCAACAGAAGCAGCAACAGAAAACAGCAACAGAAGATTGTGGAGCCCAGGAAATTATGGTACAATGGGAGAGCCAGAGCGAAGGAGGATGAATGGCGAATACGACTTGGCCAGAGCAGGCAGGAACGCCGCCAGCGTGCTTTAACTTAGGAAACATCACAGGGAGGGAAGAACATGGCTCTATGTCTAAATGCGAATACGGCATATAAGGATTTTCAGATGCTTCGCCATGACAGATATTTCGTGGACAAGACTGCCATCATTGAAAAAGTGAGCGAGCGGATCAAGACCAAGAACCGGTTTTTGTGCATTACAAAGCCCCGGCGCTTCGGCAAGACTTCCGTGCTGAATATGCTGGGAGCCTACTATGGAAAGACATACCCCTCAGAAGACCTCTTCGCCGGGCTGGACATCAGCAGAAGCGCAAGCTACCGAAAGCATCTGAACGGATATAATCTCATAAGCTTTTCCATGAATGACCTGCCCGGAAGAAAGAACACCTACCAGGACTATATCGGGCGATTTGAGAAGAATATGAGGAACGACATTGTGCAGGCCTATCCGGAGCTGGCGAACAGGGAAATCGACAGCCTGCCAGATCTGCTGACAGCCACAGGGGACGAGTTCATATTTATCATTGACGAATGGGACTACCTCTTCAGCCATGACATCTATCGGGAAAACCAGGGGGATTTTCTGGAATTCCTGAGGGACTTGCTCAAGGACAGGGCTTACGTGGCGCTGGTGTACATGACCAGCGTGCTGCCGATCAAAAAGTACAGCACGGGATCCGCCCTGAACATGTTTAAGGAATATACCATGCTGAGGGATCCCTACTTTGAGGAATATTTTGGTTTTACGGAGGGGGAGGTGGAAGCGCTGTGCCGCAGACAGAGCAGACTGACACTGGACGAAATTTCAGAATGGTACAACGGCTACAGCACCGGGGACGGCAGAAGGCTCTACAACCCACGCTCCGTGGTATGCGCCCTGGAGGACGGATGCTGCCAGAGCTCAAGGACTGGCAGGATGGACGAAGTGCTGTTCTTCCTGAAATATAATATTGGCCAGGTCAGGGACGATGTGGTAAAAATGGTCAACCATATGCCCATCGGCATTGAGATATACTGCAGACCGCCAGGATTTACACTGGTGTCTTCGGGAAAGTACCTGACTGGCGGTCTGCAGTCTGGTTGCACTGCAAATTTAGCCAGTGCGCAGTATGAACAAGGAATACGCAGCCGGACAGGAAAATCCCGCCAACAAGAAGGAAATATATGCAGCCATGGTAATTTATGGCCTGCTATCCTATCATGAAAGAGAATTATGCATTCCCAATAAAGAGCTTATGATAGAATTTGAGAATGCGCTGGAGGACGATGACTTCGGATACGTGGCAGAATTGGTCAGGAATTCTGACGAAATACAGACAATCAAAGATACAGCGGCCGGAAAAAGGAGGAGAGAAGAACAATGAATCAAAACACCATATTGCCCGGAGCCGATACGGGCAGAGACGATTGCTTCAGCAGGGAAAGCATCCTGGAGGAGGATTTCTGCATGGAGGAATGCCTTGCGGCGGCGGAAGCCGGAGACCCCGGCGCCCAGGGCGTGCTGGGCGACTGCTATCAGTACGGCTGGTTCGTGAAGAAGGACTACGCCGCCGCCGTGGCATGGTATGAGAAAGCGGCAAAGCAGGGGAACGCCGCCGCACAGCGCAGCCTGGGCTGGTGCTGGAGCAAGGGCAGGGGCGTGGGCCCCAGCGAGAAGAAAGCGGTATTCTGGTACACCAAGGCGGCGGAAGGCGGCGATGCGGACGCCCAGCACAATCTGGGAGTGGATTACGACTACGGGCGTGGAGTCAAAGAGGACAAGGCGCAGGCTCTCATCTGGTACAGGAAAGCGGCGGAGCAGGGGCATGAATGGTCACAGTACAATCTGGGCGTCTTCTACGAACGTGGATACGGCGGCCTGGAGCAGGATTGGCAGAAGGCGGCGGAATGGTACGCAAAATCCGCCGCCCAGGGTTTTCCGGATGCCCAGCATAACCTGGGGAACTGCTACTATCGCGGCCAGGGCGTGGAACAGAGCTTTGAGAAGGCTGTGAAATGGTATCGGGAAGCCGCCGGACAGGGGAATTCCTGGGCCATGAGCCAACTGGGGGTATGCTATGAAAACGGCCAGGGCGTGGAGCAGGATTTAAGCAGAGCCGTTGCCTTTTACAGAGAGGGGGCTCAGAAAGGCAACGCCACCGCCCAGCATAACCTGGCTGGCTGCTATTACTATGGGACGGGCGTGGAGCAGGACTACAAAAACGCCTTCCTATGGTACGAAAAGGCCGCAAAACAGGGCTATGCCTATGCCCAATACATGCTGGGACTGTGCTATGAGGAGGCAAAAGGCGTGGAGCACGACCAGCACAGCGCCGTAGTGTGGTACAAAAGGGCAGCGGAACAGGGCTATGATTATGCCGAATACGCCCTTGGCCTGTGCTATGACCAGGGCACGGGCGTGGAGCAGGACAGCGCCCAGGCAGCGCAGTGGTATGAGAGGGCGGCAGTCCACGGAGATGCGTCCGCCCAGTGCAACCTGGCCTGCTGCTATAAGGACGGGGAAGGCGTGGCGCAGGACTACAGAAAGGCCGCAGAGTGGTTCCGGAAAGCGGCAGAGCAGGGCGAGCCCAACGCCCAGAACAACCTGGGCTGGTGCTACGAAAAGGGGAAGGGAGTGGAGCAGAGCGATACCCTGGCCGCAGAGTGGTGCAAGAAGGCGGCGGAGCAGGGGAACTCCCAGGCGCAGTACAACCTTGCCATTTATTACGAGCGGGGGACGGGAGTGGAACAGGATCTGACCCAGGCAGCCAAATGGTACGAGAAAGCGGCCGAACAGGGGCATGCGCCCGCCCAGTACGAGGCCGCCTGCTGCTACGATTCCGGAAGCGGCGTGGCGCAGGACGGCGCCAAAGCCCTGGAATGGTTCAGGAAAGCAGCCCAACAGGGACATAGGGATGCCCAATTCCGGCTTGGTTTCTGCTATAAGAACGGAGAGCATGCGGAACAGGATTATGCCCAGGCTGTGCTGTGGTATCGAAAGGCCGCCGAACAGGGTCATATGTCTGCCCAGAACGACTTGGGCTTCCTCTACAAAAAAGGATACGGTGTGGAGCAGGACAGCGCCCAGGCCGCGGTATGGTACGCGAAGGCGGCAGCCCAGGGGCATATGCAGGCACAGCTCAACCTGGGCATCGCCTACATCACAGGAAACGGCGTGGCTCAGGACGACCGGAAGGCTGCCCTGTGGTTCGCCAAGGCAGCCGTGCAGGGCTCCGCTACCGCCCAGTACAACCTGGGATTATGCTACGAAACCGGAAGGGGCGTGGAGCCGGATGTGTATGCGGCCACGGAATGGTATGAAAAGGCCGCCGAACAGGGGGACGCGAAAGCCCAGGCCGCGCTGGAGCGGCTGGAGGAATACTGGGAGGACGAACCGTAACCCCGGGGACGGCTCCCGGGCAGTATAGTCGTTTTCCCCGGACAGGGCACCTGCGGCGGCAGGAGGTGAGGAGATTCGTACAGGAGAAACCGGCATCCAGATCTGCATCCCCAAGCCAGGGCAGGGATTCCCTGTCCTGGATGCCAAAAGTCCGTTCCAAATGAGTCCTACAGACTGCTTCCTCTTCAGAAGAGGCGCACTGGGGCAAGGCCGTAAAAGAAATTTCACTGGGTGCCGGAATGCCCGGTGTTCTCCGCAGAGCGGCAAGGCCTGCCAGCAGGGCGATGAATTCATCCCGCCCGCAGGGTTTTCGCTCCGGGATATGATTCTGATACTCCTGGACGAATGATAGCACCTGCGGAACCAGGCCGGTGTCGTAAGGGTGGAAATCCATCAGATCTGACTGCAATGCAGTATTGTCCTTAGGCCGATTGCCAGGATTACAAATGTTCCGCCAATTATCCTACTAGGGAACTGGGTGGAGCAGTGGGCTTTGAAATCGAGTGCAGCGTGTCTGTGGAGTGCCATTAGAATAAACTGGTTATTTTAAAAGACTAAAAAAATACTGTGGCCTGTTCGCATGAAATATGATAAAATACCAGTAAAAGCAGGGGGGTGAGGCCATGAATACAGATACTACCATAGCGAAAAACATCCGTGTGGCTGATGAGAAAGCCGGCTATGACGCGGCCTGCAAGCGGCTGCTTTCGGAGAAGATCATTCTGGCATGGATTATGAAGAACTGCCTGGAAGAATACCGTGACTGTGATGTGGAAGAGATTGCGGAAAAATATATTGAAGGCACGCCGCAGGTGGGCGAAGTGGCAGTGGCTCCGGACGAATCCAACCGTGCTTCTATGATACAGGGAGCCGGAAACGAAGACGCTTCTCTGACGGAAGGGACTGTTACCTATGATATCCGCTTTCTGGCAACCGCTCCTGTCTCCGGGGAACTGATTCGTTTGATTCTCAATGTAGAGGCCCAGAATGATTTTTATCCGGGTTATCCGCTGATAAAGAGGGGAATCTATTACTGCAGCCGGATGGTTTCCGCCCAATATGGAACAGAGTTTACGAATTCCCACTATGAGAATATCAAAAAGGTATACAGCATATGGATCTGTATGAACCCGCCAAAGAGCCGTGAGAACAGCATTACCCGTTACTACATCGCGGAAGAGAATCTGGTGGGCAGCGTAAAGGAGCGAAAAGCGGATTATGATCTGATGGCGGCTGTCATGATCTGTCTTGGGAAAGAGGCGGATGCGGGTACGGATTTATTGAAACTGTTGAATGTGCTTCTGTCCACGGAGACCGGTTCACAGGACAAGTGCCAGATATTGGAGGAAGATTTTCATATCAGAATGACTTTAGCCTTGGAAAGTGAGGTGTCGCTTATGTGTAATTTAAGTAAGGGTGTGGAAGAGAAAGGAATTGAAAAAGGAAGACAGGAAGGAAGACAAGAAGGAATAATAGCTATGGTATCAGCATTAAAGGATTTACAAATTGCGGACAGCATTATTCTGAAGAAAATCCAGGAAAAGTTTCATTTGGCGGAAGAAACAGCAAAAATGTATTTGTAAGTATAACAGGAAGAGCATTTACAGGTGCTCTTCCTTGTTTGACAGAATAATATAGAGCTAATTTTTGCACTTAAGGTTATTATGGAGAATTATATCACAAGTTGTAAAATAGTTACTATTGGTGAGGGTGTATTAGAATGGATATAGGTATCAAAGGATTATCACAAATGCGTCTTTTGTGGGGATGATGTGTGGCATATTTTAAAAGAACGTGAGCAAACAGCTTGCAGAGGAAAAAGAGTCTCCATAAAAATCAGAGAGCCAGGGTTTTCCGGCAGAGTTTTATTCCCGCGAGCAATGAGCCAAGCGGCCGTGCTTGCACGGCCAGTTGGCG
>NZ_CAPDXS010000173.1:0-9119 GCF_948601915.1 uncultured Acetatifactor sp.
GAAAAAAGAGAAGCGGAATAAGGGAAGGCAACAGATTTGCCACGTTCCTGATGTATTTTGCATGTGTGATGATTGCGTTCATCACGCTGTACCCTATGTATTATGTGCTGATTCTGTCGCTTAGCTCACCGCAGTATGCCAGCACCATGAGAGTGTATACCATACCGAAAGGCTTCGACCTTTCTGCCTACAAAGTGTTGGTTCAGAACAGCACTATGTGGCGTGCCTATCTCAATACGATTGTATATGTACTGCCGAATACGGTCCTGATGATCATCACCAGCTCTGTGGTGGCCTATGGGCTCAACTACAAAAAGCTGATAGGGCGGAAATGGCTTACCATGTTCCTGCTGATTCCCATGTATTTCGGCGGCGGTATGATTCCCACTTTTTTGCTGATCGTGAAGCTGGGATTGTACGACTCGCCCCTGTCCCAGATTATACCAAGCTGTTTTTCCATCTGGAACATCATTTTGATTAAGGCGTATTTCAAATCCATTCCGGATTCGCTCTCGGAGGCGGCCAAGATTGACGGGGCGGGAGTCCTGCAGGTCTTTACGAGAGTGATGATACCGCTTGGCAAGCCTATTTTCGCCGTGGTGGCGGTATATACGATCGTGGGCGTATGGAACAGCTGGTTCGGCGCTATGCTCTATCTGCCGCATACGGACTGGCAGCCGCTGCAGTTGTATCTGCGCCGCCTTTTGATCGAAGCAACACAGTCTGTAAAGGAGGTGGTAGATGCAGCAACAGCGAGAGAGATAGCGGAGCGCCAGCTTTCAAATGCGCAATTGAAATATGCGATGATCATATTTACATCGCTGCCGGTATTGTGCACATATCCGTTTTTCCAGAAGTACTTCATCAAGGGTATGGTGCTGGGTTCCCTGAAAGAGTAAGATGCCAATGGCAAAAGCAGAAAATTCAGAAATGTGAATCAGAATGGAGGAAAGTATGAAAAGAAAAGCAATGGCTGCTTTTATGGCAGCAATCATGACAGCATCCCTGCTTGCAGGGTGTGGGGACAATGCTTCCCAGAGCTCCGGGGAGGGCAGCTCCAGCGCCGGTGGGGATTCCGCCGGTGAAGAGAGCAGCGCCGGTGAGGAAGGTGACGCCGGTGAGGAGAGCTCCGGTGGGGGCAGTGGCTCGGAGGAGGCTTCCGGGGATCTGAAGACCCTCCACATCCTGGGCGTGGACCACTCGGGAACGGACGGAAACGGCCAGACCGTGAAGCTGTCAGATTGGGTGAATGGAGACAGCAAGCTCTGGGAGAGGTTCACTTCGGACTTGGCGGAGCGCGGACTGAAGCTGGAGCTGGATCTGATCGAGAACGACCAGTACGACACTACGGTGAACAATCAGCTGGCTGCCGGATTGGACTATGACTTTGTCTACATCACCCCTTTGAGCACGAAGACCAGGATAGGCCTGGTGGAGCAGGGGAAGCTTCAGCCTCTGAATCAAATCTGGAATCAGTATGGACAGGAGGCCACGAAGGAATTCTATGAGCAGGGCGCGGGCAGCGAAGTAGTGAAGCTGAATGTCCTGGAGGACGGGAATATCTATTGGGTATCTACCGCCATCATCGGTACATATGGCGATTCCAATTTCGGTTCCTTCACCATGCCCCAGATTCGTAAGGACTGGCTGGATAAGCTGGGCCTGGAGATGCCGCAGACCACGGATGAGCTGTATGAGGCTCTGAAGGCATTCCGGGAGAATGACGTCAATGGCAATGGGGAGGCCGATGAAGTGGCCCGCCTGTCCCTGAGCACCTTCTCGGGCGGCATAGCGCAGCTGTTTGGGCTGGGCAACTCAATCGCCTATGTGGATTATTATACAGGGAAGGTGAGCTCGCCCTGGTATGACGAGAATGTGAAGGAGTACATCCGGTTCATGCAGAAGCTGTATGAGGAAGGGATGCTGGTTGACGGCGACTCTGAGAATTCCACTGAGGTGGCCGAGAATAAAGCTGCCATGATCTTCGACTGGGCTCTTCAGACCTGGCAGGAGCCTACCATAATGGTTCCCGAAGGAGAGGCTGCGCCTTATTATGTAGGCGTACACTGCAAGGCTGTGGAGGGAGTGGAGCCTCTGATTGCGAGACAGCGCGGCATCCAGAAAGCCGGCTACGACTACGCGGCCACCGACAAGGCAGACCCTGAGGCAGTTGCCATCTATCTGGATTATATTGCCAGCGAAGAGTACGCGCTGCTGAGCGAGTTCGGCATCGAGGGATTCAGCTTCGAGTATGACGAGAACGGCGAGATGGTCCAGTATTCGGACAGTGAGGACAGCGAAGTGCAGATGATCGTGAAGACGCCTGCCCTGTGGGTGAACAATGGTATCGCACCCCGTGTCCAGAAGGTGGACCGTAAGCAGGAAGTCGATATGACCAAGGGCGCCGGCTATGACATGGGATATCCGGAAGAGGGCTTCGAGGAGAAGGTGAAGCTGATCAGGGATATCTATGAGAACGAAGAAAAGTATTCCTATGCGGCGATGAGCGTGGATATGGCTGTGTCGACTGTGGCGGAAAATGACGAAGTGGATTCCTTCTATACAGATTTGGACACCCGCTCCAAGGAAATCCTGATGAACCTTATCATGGGTACGTATTCCCTGGAGGATTGGGATACCTATATCTCGGATCTGCAGAACCTTGGCCTTGACAAGCTGATTGAGATATATCAGAACCGTTATGACAGAGCCTGGGGGAATTAAGGCGTAGATCGGGAAATATAATCATTGGTCCTGAATGTCGGAATGGCGGCCTGCGTAAGCGGGCCGCCATCCTCTTATGTACGAATATGTTTTTCCCGGACTTAATCGGTGGGCAGGGTGAAACGGTTCACCAACTGGTTCAGGCCTGTGGCCTCCGCGGAGAGCTGTTCGCTGGCGGATGCGCTCTGCTGGGCGGTGGCGCTGTTGTTCTGCACTACCATGGAAATCTGGTTGATTCCCTCAGAGACCTGATGGACCGCGGAGGACTGTTCATCGGATGCAGCCGCTATGTGGTCCATGGAAACTGCCACGGTCTGGATGGAAGCAACGACCTCCAGCAGGCTGTCAGCCGTTTCCCTCGCGATGCCGTTTCCTTCACGAACTGCCTCCGAGGAGCGCTCGATGAGCACGGAGGTATTCTTTGCCGCCTCGGCGGATTTCCCGGCCAGGGTGCGCACCTCCTCTGCCACCACGGCAAAGCCCTTGCCTGCCTCGCCTGCCCTTGCGGCCTCCACGGCTGCGTTCAGGGACAGGATGTTGGTCTGGAATGCGATGTCCTCTATTGTCTTCAGAATCTTCCCGATTTCGTTGGAGCAGGTCTGTATCCTGTCCATGGCGTTGGTCAGTGACTGCATCTGCTGGTTGCAGTGGGAGATCGCCTCCCCGGCCAGATGGGTCTGGCTGCGGACGTCCACTGCGCTCTTGGCTGTCTCCATGGCCTGCTCGGAGATTTCCGTGACCTGTGACGCCAGCTCCTCCACTGCGCTGGCCTGCTCTACAGAGCCCTGGCTCAGGGTCTGGGCGCCGGCGGAGAGCTGCTGGCTGGCCGAGGACACCTGACCGGCAGAGCCGTGGACCTGCATCAGCACATCGCTCAGCGATTCCTTCATATGGCGCATGGAGAGCAGGATGTTCTGGAAGCTGCCCACATAGGCCTCCCCGTGCTGGGTGCGGATGTTCAGGTTCTGATTGGCAAGCTGGGTCATCAGATAGCTGATATCATTGATGACTGTACCTAAGCCTTCTACCAGAGAGGCGGTGGAGCGGGCCAGCATGGCTGTCTCGTCCCTGCCGGAGACTTTTGGCACAGGGGTTTCCAGGTCGCCTTCCACCAGAAGCTGCATCCTCTTTGCGCAGGCCTTCATGGGCTTGCTGATGCTGCCGGCCAGCAGCAGGGCCACTACGATGGATATCACCACCGACGCGGCCATCACGATGATATTGATGGTCATGCCCTGGTAGGTGGAGGAGAGGTAATTGAGCTGGGGCGCGGCGACGGCAATGCTCCAGCCGTCGGTGCCGTTCACGGGCGCATAGGCCAGGAACATTTTGCCCTCCGGGCTGTCATAGCTTCCGAAGCCGTTCTCTCCCCGGCACATGGCTTCATGGATGGCGGCCAGGTCCTTCAGGGAGGAGTCGCTTTGGGCCTCGGTGCCGATGTTCTGGACGGTGATGGTATCAAGGACGATGTCGGCAATGGTATCGCCGGTCTTGTTGATCATGTAGGCCCGGCTGTTCTCGCCGACTTGGATGGAGGATACGATATCGTTCAGGAAGGTCTCGGGGGGAACAAAATACACCACGCCCACGATGGAGGAGCCGTGAATCCCGTTTTCGTACAGGGGGGCTGCCACCATGATGGACAATTCCCCGGTGATTTTGCTGATCAGGGGCTCAGATACATAGACATTGCCCTGCATGGCCTGCTGGACATACTCCCGGTCGGAATAGTCCTTTCCGTCGAAAATGCTGATGCCGTCCATGCCGATGAGGTTCCCGCGCTGGAAATTGTGCATGGCGCAGCGCTCATCGATGATGGCCTTTTTCTCTTCCGCCGATGTCTCCGGATCGGAGAGCTGAGGGATGCAGCCGGTGTCCATGGCTACATTCCTGTAAGCGGTCAGCTCCTGTTCCACGCGTCCTGCCGCCAGGACTGCCGTTTCGCTCATCATGTGGTCCACAGTGGCAAGGATGCTGTGGTAGCTGGGCACGATGCCGGAAATGCCTGCCCCCAGCAGGGCTGTGACGACGGTCACGATGAGACACAAGGTGATTTTGGTTCGAATGCTCTTCATTTCATTTCGCCTCCGTATTATGGCTGACGCATTGTCCGATCAGCCGTGTATTTATTGATATTATATAAAAAACAGGGTGCTGTTGTCAATATCCGCTGGTGACATCCGGCCTGCCACCGGACTCTGCCTGCCCGTGTGGAAGCCAGGCTTTCAGGGGCCTGGGGGCCGTATGGGGGAGCGGGGCAGGATATGCGTAAAAGCGGGCAAAACCGGGATTGACACGCTCCGGGGCGAGGCGGTACAATAACACCTGGAAAAGCAGGACTAAGAATGGGAGGGGAATCATGCGGGTAAATCGGGAAGACATGCTGGAGCTTACCAGGAGGATGACGATCGCGAGGAACTGTTTCGGCAGGATAGCCGGCGGATATATGGACGGGGAGGGGTATGTGGACGGCACCTTCAACACCCATTTCCAGAAGCTTTCAGGTGCGGACAAGACGAAGAACCTGCGGATCGCCAAGGCGGTGCCCTTTTCGGAGACGAACCGGCAGCTGAAGGGATTCCGCTTCCGGCCGGAGGGCCAGGGGCCGGGAAGCGTCTGGCAGCTGCTGATGGCGCTGCGGGAGTGCGAGCTGAAGAATGACGCGCTGCTGCTCTCCCTGTACGAATACATAGGGGAGCGGTATCAGCCGGGATTCCCCTATGGCATTTACGTCTTCCATGGAAATTATGACATTCCCCTGAAGGGCAGTGACAAGGTGCAGCAGCGGGAGTCGGAGGAGATTTACAGCTTCCTGGTCTGCGCGATCTGTCCCGTGGACGGGGACTATGAGGCCGGGGAGCCGCAGCAGGGCTTCCTGTTCCCGGCCTTTTCGGACAGGGCCGGGGACATTGACGGCATCGATGTATTCTCGGCGGACGGGAATCCGGAGGCGCTGATGGCGCTGCTTTTCTGAGGTTTTCTTCGGCCTGTCCGGCGACAGGCGTAAAAAAGAGGCATCGTCCCGGGGGGCCGGGCGCGGGTGCATCCCTATGGAGGATGGGGCCGTAGTTTTTTGGAGAGGGTTCTGGCAAAAAGGCCAGGGCCCTTTTCCCATGTCCTGAGAAACTCCCCCTTGACTTTTGTACGAAATCGTACTAAAATGGGGATGCACAAAAATGGTACGATTTCGTACATGCGGACGGCATGCCGGATGTATGCCCGCGGGAGGGAACGCGGAGGGGAAGAGGAGCGGATATATGGACATGGACATGGAAATGGGAGCGGAGACGGCAGCGGCCATGGTGGAGGCTTCCGCAGAGCGGGGGAGCCGCGCGGGCGGCATGGAGGGAGGCACGGCATGGAAGGCGTGACAGGCATCAACGGAGGGAGCTTTTCGGATGTGGAGGAAGCAGAGGGCGTGGCAGGTACGGCAGGCGTGACCAGCGAGGGAATGAGGCGGTTCAACCATCTGGTGAGCGAGACGGATGCGGTGTATCATGAGGCAGCCCTGCGGATGGGCATGTCCGACAGCGTCATGCAGATATTGTATGTCCTCTGTGACAAGGGAGGCAGCTGTCCGCTGGGGGAGATCTGCCTGGTGACCGGAATCAGCAAGCAGACCATCAACTCCGCTCTCCGGAAGCTGGAGGAAGAGGGCTTCGCCTACCTGGAGGGGCTCGGGGGCAGGCGGAAGCAGGTGTGCCTCACGCAGAAGGGACAGGAGCTGGCGGAGCGCACTGTGGTACGGCTGATAGAGATTGAGAACGGCATCCTGGCATCCTGGCCCAAGGCTCAGCTGGAGCAGTATCTGGAGCTGACGGAACAGTATATGACAGCGCTCAGGGAAGGGGTCAGGGAGCTTAAGAACGTATGAACGGGCATTGATCGGTGTGCCGATGCACACAGGGAGGTTAGAATGAAGATTCAATTGTCAGACAGCTTTGATTACAAAAAATTACTGAGGTTTACGTTCCCGTCCATCATCATGATGGTCTTCACATCCATCTACGGTGTGGTGGACGGGTTCTTCGTGTCGAATTTCGTGGGGAAGACGCCCTTTGCGGCGGTGAACTTCATCATGCCCTTCCTGATGATCCTGGGCACGGTGGGTTTCATGTTCGGCACCGGCGGCAGCGCCCTCATCGCCATCACCATGGGGGCAGGGGATAAGGAGAGGGCGAAGAGGCTGTTCTCGCTGTTCATCTATGTATCTGCCATATGCGGCATCCTGATCGGTGCGCTGGGCATTGTGGTAATCCGCCCAGTCGCTGCATGGCTGGGAGCGGAAGGGGAGCTGCTGGACAACTGCGTGGTGTACGGGCGAATCATCCTGGCAGTGCTCCCGGCGCTGATTCTGCAGTATGAGTTCCAGAGCTTCTTCATCACGGCGGAGAAGCCGAAGCTGGGTCTGGCCGTCACGGTGGCGGCCGGGGTGGCCAATATGGTGCTGGACGCTCTGTTCGTAGGGGTGCTGCGCTGGGGGCTTGTGGGCGCGGCTGCGGCTACGGCCATCAGCCAGTCCGTCGGCGGCATCATCCCGCTGATTTATTTCGGCCGCCCCAACACAAGCCTGCTGCGGCTCACCAGGACGAAATTCGACGGGCGGGCATTGCTGAAGGCCTGCGCCAACGGCTCCTCCGAGCTGATGTCCAATATCTCCATGTCTGTGGTGGGCATGCTGTACAATATCCAACTGATGAAGTATGCCGGGGAGGACGGCGTGGCGTCATATGGTGTACTGATGTACGTAAATATGATATTCCTGGCGGCCTTCATCGGCTATTCCGTGGGCGTGGCCCCGGTGATTGGATATCATTACGGCGCGGGGAACCATGGGGAACTGAAAGGCCTGCTGAAAAAAAGCCTTGTCCTGATCGGCATCTTCTCGGTGGGCATGGTGGCGCTTGCGGAGGGCCTGGCGCGGCCTCTGGCCCTGATTTTCGTGGGATATGACCCGGAACTGCTGGATATGACGCTGCGGGGATTTCTGGTGTACTCCTTTTCCTTCCTGTTCGCGGGGCTGGCCATCTACGGCTCGTCCTTCTTTACCGCCCTGGGGAACGGCCTGGTGTCGGCGCTGATCTCTTTCCTGCGGACGCTGGTGTTCCAGGTGGCGGCAGTGCTGATATTTCCCCTGATATGGGGGCTGGACGGCATTTGGTTCTCCATCGTGGCGGCGGAGCTGGTGGCGGCCCTGGTGACGGTGGCGTTCCTGGCCGGGAAGCGGAAGAAATACCATTATTGACGGGGCGGCATCGGCGGCAGGGGTTTCGCGCAGCGTCAGGGGATTCCTGCGCCGACGGCGGAAAAGGCCAGATCCCTCCACGGAGGTCAGTCCGGCCAGTCCTGTATCAGCCCGGCGGTTTCGTCAAGGTCGATCTGGAGCTCGCCGCCATAAAGGGCGAGCCCGGCTGTGCCTGTCAGGGGATAGATGCAGGGCAGATAGTCCCGGGTAAAATCGTATGTGAGCAGCAGCCGTTTCCCGGGGTCGATGATCCAGTATTCTTTGACGCCGGCATCGCTGCATTTCTGCAGCTTCTTGATGCAGTCCTTTCTCCGCGTGGAAAATGAAGAAGAGCATTCATGGGAGAGGATTTCCAGGATGAAGTCCGGCGCGCCCATGATGCCCCAGCGCTTGATTTTATCTCTGTCGCACAGGATGATCAGGTCGGGCTGCACCATGGTCTTGTCGTCGCAGTCCAGGCGGACGTCTATGGGGGAAATCAGGGGGATGCATTCGCCGCCTTTTTTCCGAAAATAAGTTTCCATCTGTGAAAATATTCTGCCCGCAAGCCTCTGGTGTACAAAGCCGGGGGCTTCCATGACATAGATTACGCCGTCAATCAACTCTATCCGTTCCTCCTCCGGCCAGGCATAGTAATCCTCGATGGTATATTCGCCCTGGCGCTTCTCCGGCCTCGCCTCATACGCGATGGCATTCTCCTGTACGCCGGGCCGGGATTCCCGGCAGCCATAGCCGCAGCGGGCCGCCGGGGCGTGCCCTTCCTCTGACGGCCGGTTTCCGTTCTCTCCCTGCGCTGTTTCGCCCATTGCCGTCGCCGGGACAGGGTTTTCCTGCGCCGAACATTTCTTCTCTTCCTTCATCCTCATGTCCTCCTTTCGATGGCTATATACTCTCGGAATCTCCAGGCCGCATATCATGCGGCTTTCCGAAGCTCCTCTGAGCCGATTCCCCCGCTTTTCCAGGCGTTGTCCGATTCCCATGCCGGATTCCGGCTCCAAAGATTCCGAGAGTCTATGGCTTTGATTTGCGTCAGGCAGTCCTGGCGGATTCCAGGAATGCCGCAAAAATCTTCCGGCTCCCCTGGTTTACCTGGTAGGAGAATTCCGGGTGCCACTGGACGCCCCAGACGAAGCGCTTCTCCGGCATATAA
>NZ_CAPDXS010000173.1:9129-9954 GCF_948601915.1 uncultured Acetatifactor sp.
CGGAAAGGAGCGGCCAGCTCCCGGATGGCCTGATGGTGGCAGCTGTTCACGGCCAGCTCCTCGGATTCCAGCAGCCGGGCCAGGGGGGATTCCGCCTCCAGGCGCACCATATGGGCACAGCCGTCATAGGGAGGCTGCATGCGGTGGTCTACCTCCGAGGGACACTCTGCGGGGATATCCTGATACAGCGTCCCGCCGTACACCGCGTTCATCAGCTGGTGCCCGCGGCATATCCCCAGCACCGCTTTGTCCCGCTGCACCGCGCCTTTCAGCACATAGGCATCCATGTCGTCCCGGAGAGGCAGCGTGAGGCCGCAGCGGGCGGAGGGTTCCTGGCTGTAGAGCCGGGGCGAAATGTCGTGGCCGCCGGTGAGGACGAAGCCGTCGCATTCCTCCAGAAAGAAGTCCAGCTGCGTCCGGTCGGCATTCAGCGGGGGCATGAGAGGGATTGCTCCCTGCTCCTCCAGGGCTTTCATGTAGCCGGGCAGCATCCAGTAGCTGTCCTTTTTCTCGTCATACAGCGGCATCAGCGCTATGATGGGTCTTCCTTTATACATTGGGTGGCCTCCTTTGATAATTTTTGATAGATAATTGATAAAAATTTTGCTGTTTATCTTGATTTCAGGATGAAAAATGGGTATAATGTACTTGTCAGGACAGCCGGAAGGTGAGTGCGAGTCACCCTTCCGGCGAATAACTATATTAGACTGAAAGAAAAAGTCGTCCGGTCATTGCGAGTGAGCAGGACGGCTATTTCTTATGCGTCAGACTCAGAATTGCCACAATCAGCAGCGCCACAGTCAAAATCACCATGAATTCCTCGTA
>NZ_CAPDXS010000174.1:0-9901 GCF_948601915.1 uncultured Acetatifactor sp.
ATTTTACCACCCTCTTCCAATTGTAGTTGGAAAAGTAGTGGGAACTATAGATAATCAGCTTATTATCCATGGATGAGTCCGCGCCTATCTGCAGGGAAATGTGTTTATACCAGTCCATTTCGCGGTCTTCATATATTGGTATTTTCACCTCTGTTACAACGCCTGAGTCAAACTTTCCCCTGTCTCCAGACGGTTTCGTTTCAAAAGCTACATGACCGCCCTGCCAGTTAGACCAGGAAACCGTCCCGCCATATGTTGCAACCGAGGGAGCCTTTTCGCTCGAACGGCCGTCACAGACAATCAACTGATTGGATGCTTTATTTGGAATCAGCAAAGTATAGTGACCAGCCGGCTGTCCAAAATCATTCCCCGCCGAGGTTTTGGTTCCCTCCACGATGCGGTCTATCAGCTCCCCGGCATCTTTGGCTCCCTCAATTCCTATATTGAAAATATACTGGCTGCCGCTTGTCTCCTTGCTGTGTGTGGTTCCGGATGTAAACCTGATGCTGTAATGGTTGCTGCAGGTACAGCAAGTAGTGTAAAAACCTTTCCCAATCAAGTCATTGACCATCGAGGTTGAACCGTCGAACTTGCTGAAATCCACATGAGCCGCTGCATGATCAATATCTACTGTCCCTGTCTTAGTTTGTGTGGTGCCGGATGCATCTGTCCAGGTTTCCGTCCAGTCCGCCTGATTTGTGTATGTCTCGGACAGGCTTCCGGTGTTCGTCATATCCACCCAGGCAGGCAGTTGGCCGCCAAAGACAAGTTCTGTCTTTTCTCCCACCACTGCCTGGGTAGGATAGATTTCTCCCTGAAGCACCTTTGTCTCATTGAACAGCGTCCTCTGCGCTATTCCGTCAATTTCCTTCCGCAGCTGGTCAATCTCCATCTGAATAGCATTACGGTCACTTTGTGACAAAGTACCGTTTGATGCCTGGACGCTCAGCACCATCCCTCTCAGGAGCATATCCTGTATTTCCGCCATGGCCCCATCCGCAATCTGCACCATGGAAATTCCATCCTGTGCATTCTGCACTGCCTGTCTCAGTCCCCTGATCTGCCTTCTCATCTTCTCGGAAACCGCCAGGCCGGATGCATCATCCGCCGCTCGGTTAATCTTGTACCCAGAGGACAATTTTTCTGTTGACTTAGCCCGTATTTTACTATTGATCCCAAGCATCCTCTCTGCATTCATTGCAGATATATTATGTTGAACAACCATTGCCCCACTCCCCTTTTGTCACAGAGCTTTCCACCCAATACACTCTATTTGGTATATTTTACTACATATAATGGACTGTATCAAGCGTTTATTGGCACTTGGCAATCAACAGATCTTTTGACTAATTCCCGAAAGGCCTACAGGGCTGAACGGAAATGCACTAATGCTGTATTTCTCGCAAAAAATGATTCCCTATCCCCGCCAGAAAAGCCAGCACTTCGTCCTTCATCTCCTCCGGGAAGGCCGTCAGCACGGGGGCGGTCTCAAAGCTCAGCGTCCCTCCGAAGCCGCTCCCTCTTAAGCCACGGACAAAACCTGCCCAATCCGTTGAAGCCTTATTCTCGCGGCTCCTGGCAAAGGTAAAGGGAATCTGGTGGAGGTCTGCCACTCCGTCATTGTCATGGATGTGCAGGACTTTGAGCCTGGGGCCCAGAATAGTCAGGAAGCTTTCAAAATCCAGCCCCACCAGGTTCGCATGTCCGGTGTCAAAGCAGAATCCCAGCACCTCTGCATGGTATTTGTCATTCATCCGGTCAATGCGCTCCGCCGCTTTCCCGGCGTCACAGCAGGGCCCCTCCACGATATGGCCGCCTGTGCTCTCATACAGGTTCTCGATGCATATGGTGATGCCCATCTCCTTCGCCATAGGAGCCAGGAAGTCCAGGAACTGTTCCATGACGTTCCACTCTTCCTCTTCGGAGCCCAGGAAACGGGCCAGTTTAAAGCCGTGGACTACGATATGCGGGCATCCAAAGTAAGCGCACACCTGCAGGCTCTTAGGCGCTACCACCTCCCGCAGATAGGCATTCAGCTCCCTGGTTCCTCCGGGCACATAGTTCGGATAGGGCATGTGCATCTGGTTGATTTCTATGGCTGCCTTCGCTGCTCCCAGCTTATGGGGCGCGAAGTACTGTTCCAGCTCCGGGACTGATTTGTCGAAAAAGGCATTCCGCTCCCCCTGATACAGGCTGATATTGGTGAGATACCCGTTCAGGCTGAAATCGGCACAGGAAAAGCCCGCCTGCTTCAGTCTCCGGAAACCGTCCTCCGGGCGGTCATCATATACGACATTTTTGGTCTGTACGCCAATCCTCATTATTCCGCTCCTTGTCACTGCCTCTTGCCCCTGCTTCTCATCCCTGTTGCTCCAAATGTCCAAGGCTATCGTTCCCCCTGTTCCAAAACCATGCAGACAGCCCGTGGTTCGCTTCGCTTTCCACAGTTTACGCCCGCAGTCACAAAATTTTCCGCGCCTTGTCCCTGTTGCTTCAAATGTCCAAAGCCATCGTTCGCTCCGGTTTCCGCAGCTTATACTCCCAGTCAAAAAACTTGCCATGGAACCAGGCTCACGAGCCGTAGAGTCTGTGGGCATCACGGCAGGTTTTATCGCTCGTGAGTATAATCGAAGCGGCCTCTCCGCTGTCTGCTCCGCCTCCCTGCGGCTCGCTCAATATCTCTGCAGCCTGTCAAAGTAGAAAGAGGGCATATATTCGTCATTAAAGAATTCGATGGGATTGGTGACCTGCATCCCACGGAGCTGCTGCGCAATCTCGCGATAATAGATATTGCAGATGAATATGGCACAGTCTTTCGGCAGGCAGGCCAGGCTCTCGGGAGCCCTTACCTCCAGGCCGCAGAAGGTGGTTCCCCAGAGGGAGGGGTTGTTGTCGCAGGTGAACAGAGGCGGGTATTTCTCACCGTAGCATTTCATGTAGTTCCGGCACATGTTCCCGGCGCCGAACAGCACGATGGAGGGGTATTTCTTTAAGGTATTCTCTATTCCAATCTGCCATTTGAAGTACTCGGCCACAGACTTCGCCAGCGTCAGAAGCTGCGGGCGGAGTATGGGCGAAAATACCGCTGCCGTATCCGAAAAGTCCAGTGCCAGCTCTCCGTCGAAGCCGCTTTCCCGCAGCCCCCTGATCAGGCCCAGCCAATCCGTCCGGGGCTGGCCGCCGCATACGGCGGTGAATGGGAGCAGCGAGCTTTCCTGCTGTCCGTCGCAGTCCCGCAGCAGCACGGCTTTTACGCGGCTTCCCAGCTGTACCGCGATTTCCCGCATGTTCTGGCCGCACAGGTTGTAGGTGCCTGTATTCATGCAGAAGCCGAAGCGCTCCTCGCCTACGGCTTCGTTCAGGCTGTCCACCCAGGATGCCGCCTCTTCTGCCTCGGCGCAGGCTCCGCGGATCAGATGGCCGTTCAGGCTCCGGCACTGGTTCTCCAGGAGGATGGTGACGCCGCTTTTCCTGGCAGAATCCCCAAGGCTCAGATAAAAGTCCCTGTTCGTCTCCCATGCCTCTGCGGATGGCATGGCGGCGGACAGGGGGCGCACAATCAGGTATCTGCTGCCCGCCTCGCCGCAGATCCGGATGCTTTCCCGGGTCAGCCTGGTCAGGAGTTCCTTTCCGTCTCTTTGCTTTGTATCCCTGCTTAAGTATGGGGCTGTGGCTATCGGGAGGGTCAGATGTGTCTCTTTGCAGCTGCGCAGCAGTTTTCCGGCGGGATGTTCCGGCAGCTCTTCACCGGAATGTTGCGCGGGGGCTTGTACAAGGCTTTGGAGCCAGGTTCCCTCAGGACGTCGGGGCGGTTTCCCGCTTTGCGGGGCGGAGGGCTGTTTTGGTATTATGGTTCCGTTCTGATGCCCTGCCTGGGCGCAGGGTTTCCCGGCGCTTTCCAGTTCCGCCGGAGGGCAGTACATTGTAAAATCAAGCAGTATGTTTTCAAACCCTGCTTTTGCTATGTCCGAAATCCCCTGTCCCGGGCGTTCTGTGTCCACGATTCCGGAGGGGGCGCATATCACATTCAATATTTTCTCCTCCCTGTCTGAGGTAGCGTCAACTTTCTATGTCTAAAAGCGAATCCACTCCAAGTAAAACCAAAGGTTTCAGAGACCATAAGCATATGTCTCGCCTTTCTTGGGCTTACCCAACCAACGTTTTGCTTCGGCAGGCCAGCCAAGGCTGGGCTGAAAGCCCATTTGTTTCAGCCTCGGCGAGGATTCCGCAAGCAAAATATATGGGCTAAGCCAACGGAAAGGGCTCCGCTCAGCCTTGGCTCCTCTCAGCCTTGATTCCGCTCAGGCTGCGGTCTGTCAGGCCACCGGATTACAGGAGCTTCTTCTCAATCAGGGACTTTATGCGGGTGGAGCTGGTGCTTTCCGTATAGGGGAAGAATACCATCTCGGCTCCGTGTTTTTCCAGAAATTCTTTCTCTGCCAGCCAGTCGGGGTTGTCTACGTAGTCGCTGCCGGAGAACTGGCAGTCGAACCGGTACAGTTTCCAGGCATCTCTGGTGCCATAGTAATTCAGGGGGATTTCCACCGCTTCGTCCACATAGCGGCAGGAGCGCACCATTTCTATCCGTTCGGCAAAGGGGATGAAGGGCTCCACTTCCTTATGCTTCCTGACTCCTTCGTCCGTGACTACGCCTACAATTAGGTAGTCGCACTGTTCCTTGGCTCGCCGGAACATGTTCAGGTGGCCTATGTGGAAGAGGTCGAATACGCCTGCTATGTAGCCTGTGTGGTATTTTTTTCGGTTCGGAGGTTCCTGTGGTTCTGCATGCTCCGGCACGGCTGTGGGAGTTCCCGATTCCCCGGTTTTTTTCGGTTCCGGGCATGTGCCGGCGTCCTGGGGCTTTGGGGAAGCCAGGGGGCATCCTGCCTCGGGATGGGGCGGCGTATCGGGTTGTCCCATGGTGGGTCTCCGCTTTCTGGGGTACGCTTTGTGGGAGTCGTAAATGCTGTATTCTTTCACGTTCATGGCATCCAGCTGCTTCATGACAGACAGGTAATTCTTGATGCAGATGAGCACCTTGTATTCTCCGCTCTGCAGTTGTCTGAGCAGTTCCGGGGACTGTATGGGAATGCCTTCCAGTTCCTGTCCCCATTTTTCCCGGCTGTTGTCCACAATGGCGTAGACCGGGTAATCCTGGCGGTACAGAGCGAGGAATTTTCGGGTGAAGGCGCCGGAGCCGAAGAGGATCAGCTTCCTGGTGTCCGCATTGCGGAAAATATCCACAAATAACCGCTGATGTTCCTCCTCCGAATAGTTCATGCGCTGGCGGTTGGAGTTCACCACCTCGGCGTTGCGCCTGCATTTCTCATGGTAGGAGCGCAGTTCTTTTTCCTTTCTCAGGGCTGTCAGGAACTCCCATTCCATCCGTCTCCATTGATCCAGCCGCTCGGTCAGCCCGTAGCGCCGGAAGAGGACATCTATGGGCAGCACTTTCTGCAGTTCTATGTTGCCGGAATAGAATGTGGCGATCATCCGGGCGATGATGGCATTGGCCGGATAGTTTTCCTGGCAGAATTCCTGGTCGTAGAACAGGAATTTTCCGTCCTGATGGAAGCTGTTCAGGGGAACCATGTCCAGGTATCCTTTTTTCAGGATAGCTCCCTGTCCGTCTCCTTTGTCAGGTTCCAGGATTTCAGAGGAATGCAGAATCATTTCACGGAAGCTGTCCATTTCCTGCAGGAATTTTTCCGTATCTGTCAAAAGGAGGTTTTTTAAATATACCTGTCCTACTTCTGCCTCCATGTATGGCATGACGTAGACGCCGTCTTCCATCCGGGCATCCACCACGGGGATTCCATGCTGTGCCAGGTCTCTGCCATGCTCTATCAGTCTCTCCAGCTTTGTCCGACCCTCCGGATAGGCTGCGATTTTCTCTACCGTCCGCCTGTTTTTTCGGCTGACTGCTGCTGTATGATGCTCTGCCGCTCCTGCCTGGCTGGCGGTTCCTGTAGCGCGCTCTGCCGCTCCTGCATGGCTGGCTGCTGTATGGCGCGCTGCTGTCTCTGCCTGGCTGGCGGTTTCCTGTGGGGCCGCCGCATCCCGGATCACGGTGAGGAGCGCGTCTTCCCTGCCCCGCTCCAGGGAGCTTGTGACTTGAAGGACGTTGGAATGGTTTCCGTCCAGGGAGCATTCAATCAGGTAGGCATTGGCCATTTGATGGAACATGCCGTTTTCGGTCAGGCCGGCATACAGGCTCTCCTCCTCCAGGAAGACGGAATCGGGATAGTTGTAGGTGGGAAAGAGTCGGTTGGCCAAGTCCTCGTTGGGCAGATAGTCTTCCGCGTAGATCAGGTTTGGGTTCCTTAGGTCGGGGAGGACTGAGAAGAAACGGGCGGATGTCCAGCCTGTGTTCCGGAGCATCTGTCTTATTTCTGCGCGGTTGTACATGCGGCCTTTGAAGGTATCTTCCTTTTTGGAGTAGGCTCTGCGGTAGTTTTCGATTCCGTCGAAGTTGCGCTCTGTGTAAGGGTCTCTGTCGCCGCAGAAATACCGGATACCGAAGCGGTTGTTGAGGCCTAACAGCAGGCGGCCTTGCGGCTTTAGGAGGCTGCGCCAGGACGCAAGGAAGGTTTCCGGGGCAGGGTGCTGCTCCAGATTTTCTATGCAAATGATGTAGTCGAAGCGTCCCTGCCACTCCTGGTGCCGGGGTTCCCGGATGGTCTGTTCGCAGGGGGCAGACGTGACCTGGAACAGGCGGTCGGTGAGCAGCTCTGCTATGGGGTCTTCAGGTCTGCCGATGTATAGGATATGGGGCTTTTTTTCTGAAAGCAGGATATCCCTGGTCGCCCCTGCTGCTGGCGCGAAATCGTACCAGTGCAATAGTCCTTTTTGTATTTCCCGTATAAGCATCTCCGGCTGTATCATTTTTCAATCAGTCCTCTCCCCTGCCTTATGTCTTTGCCTGACGGCCGTTATCCGATCAGCACTTCCTTTCCGCGGAACGCGAAACCGTACTTTCGAATGCGCTCTGTCGGAATGCCCTTAGCCTCCAGGCTTGCCGCATATTTCATGCTTTCAATCTGCTCCAGCGCTGACTGTACCGTATCTTCCAGCGTCTTCTCACCGTCCTCCGGGTCATGAACCTTAAATTCCAGAATAATGGCATCGTTTTGGCCGCAAGGCTCCAACAGCACATCGTACCTTCCAAAACCGCTTTCCCTATTGGAAGTGACGGTATATTGCCCTTTTAAATCCACCAACAGTCCCAGCACAAAACCATGATAGAACTTTGATAATAGAATCGTCTCTTCGATTCTATTATAGAACCGCTCCGGCTCCTTTGCCTCTGAAGGCCTGTTGCCGCTGTCGAAAAAGCTGAAAGTGTTCAAGGCCACCCTGTTCATATAGCGGTTCATCTCCCGAAGGTTCCCTTTCAGCAATGCGTTCACGAATCCATTATAAGCTGGGGTATAGTCCCTGAACCACCCTCTTATCATCTCTTCAAACATAGAACGAACCTCCCTGTTGGTCAGGGACAGATTATATTCCTGCCTACCGCTCTCCGCATCAAAGACCACGGAATCCGCGCGCAGATAGCCGCTGGCCAGAAGCATGCTCCAGACCGCGCCCATTCTGTAATCCAACTGGTCAAATACGATCTGCTCGTCAATCTCTGTGCAGAAAGTCCTGCCCTGAAGCAAATCCTCCATCGTTATCTTCACATCCGGGTCTCCCTCCCGAATCAATTTCCCCACAAGGCTGTTGGAACTGGTGTTGGCCCAGTAGGTGCCCAAATTTCCCGTCTTCAGATAATTCAGGATAGACCAAGGATTATAAATGTCCCGTCTTTCTCCAAAAACAAATCCATCATACCAGTATCTGACCTCTGCCATTTTGTCCCCAAGCCCATATTCTCCCAATGAGGCTGCCACTTCTTCCTCTGTGAATCCGAAGCTGTCCGCATACATATCAGATGTGGTGGTCACAACCGCCAGATTGTTTAAGTCTGAAAAAATGGATTCCTTACTAACTCTTGTAATCCCTGTCATGATTGCCCGGTCAAGATAAGGATTCGTCTTGAACGTCGCGTTGAAGAATGTCCTGATGAAGTCCACCATCTCCCGCCAGTAGCCATGCACATATGCCTCCTGCATGGGCGTATCATATTCGTCCAGCAGAATGATGACTTTCTTTCCATAATACCGCGAAAGATAGTTCGACAGGGCGTTCAGGGAATCGGAGGCGATGTAATCCTCCATTTCCGCAGATACCTTGCGGAACCTTCCCTTTTCATCCGCGTTCAGGCCGTCGCCCTCCAGCAGATAATCGTACTTATTGTACAGGTTCGTGATTATCTGGCATATCTTTTTCCTGGCGTTGGAAAAGGATATCTCCTTTACATTCGCAAAGGAAAGGCTGATAACGGGATATGTCCCCTGTAGGTTCCTGTATTTGTAATCCCCTGGAAGGGGGTTTTCTCCATTCTGGGGATTTTCCCTTTCTGGGGGATTCTCCCTGTCAGATGATTTTTCCTCCCAGATGGCAAGCCCCTGGAACAGGTCGCCCCGGTCTGCATATTCCAGGGAAAAGAACTGCTCCAGCATGCTCATGTTCAGGGTCTTGCCGAAGCGTCTGGGGCGGGTAATCAGGGTGACGACATCTCTATTTTCCCACCATTCTTTGATGAATCCTGTTTTGTCGATGTAAAAGCAGTTTGCCTGAATCAATTGCTCAAAATTCTGATGACCTATGCCGACTACACGCGCCATATCCTGCCCTCCTGGGTTTTTCTATAAGGAAAATGCGAGAATCTGTTGTGTTTATTCTAGCATTTTGTGTGGGGGCGTGCAATTACTTTTTACCCAATCTGCTGATATTAAATTGCACACTGAGGCCTAAGAGCAAGCGGCCTTCCAGCTTTAGGCGGCTGCACCAGGACGCAAGAAAGCTTTCCGGGGCAGGCTTCTGCTCCAAAATTTCTATGCAAATGATGTAGTCGAAGCTTCTCCTGGTGCCAGGGTTCCCTGATGGTCTGCTCGCAGGGAACGCACACTGTCCGCAGGCAGCGGGCAGCTCCGCAATGGGGTCTTCCCGGGCACCGATATAAAGTGCAATGCCGCTTTCTGCCGTGGGGACTTTTTTCGCGGCAGACACTTCGAAGCTATACCATTCCAGCAGGCCTTTGTGTATCTCTCGTATAAGCGTCTCTGCGTGTGCCATCTCTTCGCTCATTCCCCTCCTGTCTCCGGATTCAAAGTATAATGCTCCCTCCATAAGACCAGCACATGTTGGGCGGTGTGCAATAAAGGATTTTTATTTATGCCCAAATCTCCCTGATAAACTTTTTTCTCTTACATAGGTCTGTTCCTGTTTTCCGTTGCTGACCAACAAATATCCATTTTCATTCAATATACGCTTTATCCATCTCATCTTCGCTACACTATCCGGAAAAATCCGTGTATGTGTCTCTATACACAATTGATTGAATTTCATCCCTGATTCCAAAATTTCCGGAAGCGCCATAAATTCAGAACCCTCAATGTCCATCTTCAGCAACTCGATATAATCATGGCCGAACTTTTTCATTAATGTCTGCAATCGGTAGACCTGCATTTCTATTTTTTCACTGCTTGTCCACGGTGCAAAATATTCCGAATAATCCTGGCCTGAACTGGGACGGTAGAACGTCTTAAGCGCGTCTTCGTCAGAAAGTCCATATGGATAATATTTTATCTTCTCCTGAAGTTTCTGTTTCTTCATGTCTTCAACCACCTCAGGGCTGGGGTCAAACGCATAAACCTCCATATTATGCCTTTCTGCCAATTCCCTCTCAAAAGAAAAGTCGAATCCAATCCCGAATGAATAAGCGATGGCTTTGTGTTTCCCTAAGGAACTGTCGCAAAATAAAATGTACTATTTGAATCCACGTATTACATAGTTC
>NZ_CAPDXS010000175.1:0-9806 GCF_948601915.1 uncultured Acetatifactor sp.
GTTCCGTTTTCCACTTCCATGAGAATGGCCTCATTTTCCGCTTCCACGAGCTTAGGCATACCTGCTGTATCCTGATGAATGGTTCCGCGACATAGGAGCCGGACCGCTGGCCTACACTGTCTGAAGCCCTGCAAGCTGCTCTACTTCCGCCACACTGAGCCCCGTATCCTCCGCGATTTCTTCAACTGTGAGCTTTCCTCTTTTCAGCAGCCTCAATGCTGTCTGCGTCTTTGTTTCGCTGATGCCTTGGCTCTTTCCCTGCTTTATTCCCTGCTTTATTCCCTGCTTTATTCCCTGATTCAAGATGGTTCTCGCCTCTGTTTCAATCAAAGCTCCGCTCATCATGTCACCTACGCCTTTCTGCACATTTTCATATTTCTGTGCAATCTCTTTGATCACATCGCCGGAAAGCTCTATGATTGTCCGCTTGTCAAATGCCCCAATCACACCCTGCCGTTCCAGTCCGTCAAGCCTTTCCAAAATCTCCTGATACTCGGCCTTCAGTTCCGTCAGCTTCTGCTCATCACTATTATACTCCGGAAACCCCTTCTCATGTGAAAAAATATAAAAAGGAATCAGCATCAGCAGGCCTTTCCCAAAAATATCTTCCAGCGAGTATGTCTGCACCTTCATAATCGGCACATCGTACCGAGCCGTCCCGCCCGGTGTGACGATAACATACTTCATTCTGTCCGGGGTCCTTTGATAGGTCCGAAGGTACAGAACCGCCGTATTGGGGAATGTCACGGTCAATGTTTCCTCTGTGACCTCTCCCTCGTCAAGCGCTATCTGCGCGTCATACTCGAAAAGCCTTACGGTAATCTTCCCATCCGGCAGGCTGCTCTCACACTCAATATGGTATTTCTTCGGTATCTTCCCAAAAACAGTAAAATTCGTATCCGTAATCCGTTCTTTGTCCGCTTCGTCCTGCCGGTCTAAAAAATGTTCGTTGGGGAAAAAACGGATTTCTTCCTCTCCTGTATATGTTTCACCGAAAATCTCATTGATTACGGGTATAATCAGCTTCCGGCAGTCATTTAAGATTGTCCGGAATGCACCGTCATATATAGTTGCCATATTTTATTCCTCTCTGAGCCTGTACCCTTATCATAGCATTTTTTTATGGCAAATTCAAGAATCTTTACCCTTTAACGCGGCCCAAAGGCGCCCGGTCGTTACTTTTCACGGGGTGGGGAAAGCATAATTAATAATTGTGCAAAACGCTGAAATTAAAAAAATAGTTATCCACTCCAAGGCGGCTGATTTTGAGGAAATGTGGATATCCATCCGATTCCTCAGAATAGCCGCTTTTCTTTCTGCAAAATCTGGCCGGAATCACCTGGTATCTACCGCTTCCGGCTCATCTGGACAGTCTTTTCTCCAAGATCCTGCATGGAAATAATTACCAAAACAGAAAATTATCCACATTCGCTTTTTCCCCCGTTTTCTGCTATAGTAGACCTATGGAGGGATATGGGATGAAACATGAGAGTCCTGAAGCAAGACTCATCCGGGAACAGGAGCGGTACATCCGGGTCCTGGAGGAACAGCTGGATGTGTGCAAAGAACAGCTCAAGGCCCAGGAGCTCCTGATCGAGGAGCAGAACCAGGCGCTGGCGCTGTTTGCAGAGGCATTCCGTGAAGAAGGGGAGTAAAGGCAGGGAGGGGCAGACCGCATGAACGACAGGGAATACTTTCAGACAACTTCATTATCCTATCAGCTGCAGGCCGCCCGCCGGGAGCTTGCCGGCTTCCGGTCAGGGGAGGCCTACCAGAAGCTGCGCGCGGATTATGAAGGGATCATCCGGGAGAAGAACCTTACCATCAAAAAGCTGCAGAAAGAGCGGGATGAGATCTCTTTTTCCCGCAGGAAGATCACGGAGCAGTGGATGGACGTGCTGGAAGATGTCCAGAAAGAGCATGAAAAAGAAACAGAAAAGCTGAAGAAGGCCATCGCGGAGCTCCTGGACATGGTGGTGAGCCTGAAGAAGCGGAACTGCGAACTGGATGAAAAAAGGAAGAAGGCGCTTTCCGATTATTATGAGGCTGCGGTGAAGCTGGAGGAGGCGCAGGGCCTCATCGTGAAGCTCACGGCACAGGTGAACCATAATTATGAGAATTCCTCCCTGCCCTCGTCCAAATGCATCGACCGCAAGAAGATCACGAACAACAGGGAGAAGACGGGGAGGAAGCCAGGCGCGCAGGCAGGGCATCCCCACCATCCGCGCAGGCCTATGGAACCGGACCAGGTCATAGAGATAGCGGCGGAAGAAAAGTTCCAGGACAGTTCAAGATATGTCCCCACCGGGAACATCGTCTCCAGACAGGCAATCGGGATCTCGATTGTCCCGGTGGTTACCGAATACCGCACTGCGGAATTCTATGACAGGAAGAAGGGAAGGAACGTGCATTCCGCATTCCCATGCGGGGTAATGGATGACGTGAACTATGACGAATCCATGAAGGCGCTCCTCTTCCTCCTCAACAACAGGTGCAACGTGTCCCTGGAGAAGACGGCGCAGTTCGTCCGTGACGTGACGGACGGGGCGCTCTCCCCTTCCGTGGGGATGATAAGCGGGCTGTGCCGCGAGTTCTCATCGAAGAGCAGGCAGGAGCAGGACAGGCTGTTCGTGGCGCTCCTTGACGCGCCAGTGATGCATGTGGACGGCACACTGGCAAGGGTCAACGGGACCAACAACAATGTGGTCGTATGCAGCAATGGTGCGGCGACCATGTATTTTGCAAGGGAGAGCAAGGGGCATGCCGGGATCAGGGACACGCCAGTGGAGACTTTTGGCGGGATCCTGGTCCATGACCATGAGGCGTGCTTCTACGGCTATGGCTCCGACCATCAGGAATGCATGGTACACATAGAACGCTATCTGAAGGACAGCATAGAGAATGAAAAGGGCCTCACCTGGAACGGGCAGATGCTGGAGCTTATACGGGAGATGATACACGAGAACAACATGGCCCCGGCGGAGGGGATAGCGGACGAAAAGATTGCCGGATTCGAGGCACGGTACGATTCCATCGTACAGACAGCAGCGAAGGAATATGAGGACAGCCCTCCATCGGACTATTACAGGGACGGGTACAACCTGTACCTGCGGATGGTCGAATACAAGCATAACCATCTCCTGTTCCTGTCCAACCCCCTTGTGGCGCCCGACAACAACCTCTGCGAACGGAAGGCCCGGGTACTGAAAGGGAAGATAAACCAGGCAGTCTCGCTGAGGAGCTTCCGGCATCTGGAATATTTCTGCGAATGCCTGAGCGTGATCGACCATCTCGCGACAGATGATAGGAACAACCTCTATCAGTCCATAAAGGAGATCTTCAAAAGGCCAAGGCCGGTCAAACCAAAACGAGAAAATATAGAACCTTCTAATACGGCACTGCCTGCATGAAAGGCGGGAAGAGGGGCTCATGAGAGCCCCTTGTTATAGTGCCCGATTTCCCCACCCCATGAAAAGTAACGCCCGGTCATTCCCCATATGTTCCCAGCCCTTCTCTGTCCGGCTACTCCTTTCCCGAATCGGACGACACCTTTTCCGTCTGATTGCCGCAAGCCTGACACGCGCTCTCCATCTTCCGGAAAAACCCACAGGAAAGCAGCCCAATGAGACATACCGCAGCGCCGGTGGGAACCAGCACCAGGAAAACCGCTTCCCGGAAGCCGTCGAACAAAAAGCCGTATACCGTCTGCCCTGCCGGCTGGGCGCACAGGGTAACGGCAGATGTGTAAGCCATCACTTTTCCAATCAAATCCCCCGGCGTATTCTGCTGTATCAGGGACACCGCAAAAACGGAAAAGATGCTGACCGCAATCTGCATGCCGCAGAAAGCAGCCACATTGACCATATATCTGCCGAAAACGCCTATGGGGAGGAGGAACACGGCTCCCGCAGGAATCATGCACAGGCCCATGGCCGCCAGCAGCCAGGACAATCCGCCGGTTTTCAGTTTCCCCGTGAGGAGCCCTGCGGCGGCGCTCCCCAATATGGTGGCCACTGCCAGCGCGCTCTCCGCCCCGCCGTAATATTTCGCGTCCAGACCGAGAACCATCCTCACCAGGAAAGGAAGGCCCACCAGCGTCACCCCCATGACGAAGAACCGCGATAGCGCCGCCAGAAGCAGCAGCTTCAGGATGTCCGTCCGCTCCTGCGCCATAAACTTTATACTGATGATAAAGTCATGCCTGATTACGCGAAGCACATTCCCTCCATGTCCCATCGGCTGACGGCGCAGCCTTATGAAGCATTCAAATGAGGCCGTAATGAAAAAGCAGACAACGCTGATATCCATCACAGGCTTCAGCCCAAAAGCCACATAGAGGACGCCGCCCAGCATGGGTGCGGTCAGATAGGAAACCGACGCCACCTGGTTCACCACCGCATTCCCCCTGACGATATCATCGCCGGACAGCATCTGGGGGATGCAGGCCTGCACTGTAGGCGTCTCAAAAGCGCCCAGCACGGACAGGGCCACCAGCAGGAGGCTGATGACGGCAATGGCATTTCCCCCAGACAGGAGGGCTGCCACGCATAGCACAACCGTCCCTGTCAATGCATCCAGCGCCACCATGACCTTGCGCTTGTCCGCCCGGTCGGCAAGGATGCCTCCCAGAGGCGACAGCAGGATTGTAGGGATGGTCGCCGCAGACAGGATTCCGGCAAACACAGCCGCGGAACCTGTAACCTCCAGCACATACATGGACAGGGCCAACCTTAAGATATAATTGCCGAACAGCGAGCTGATCTGCCCCAGCACAAGAAGGGTGAAATTCCTCGAAAACAGCTTCCGCTTCATCCCTTATCCACCTCCTCCGCCCCGTCCCCCAGGATCCTCTCTGCCCGCTCACACATCTCCCCATCCACAATGGGAAGCCCCATAGCACTCAGGACCTCACCCAGGAAACTGCATTTATGCCTTATCTGCGCCGGGTCAGCCGGGAAGACGGAGGGCATCAGCCAGAAATTCACCAGTGGAAGCAACTCGGAGAGCTCTTTCCCATATTCCGTCCGGATAGAGCCGTCCCGTCTGCCCTCCTCGATCAGCTCGAACCACAGAGGGGTCAGCACCCGGCGGTTGGCCTCCACTGCGGCCGCCAGGATGCGCGGGTCTTTCAGGATGGACACCGCCTGGGCGTTGATGGCTTCCCGCTCCCCGTCGGCCCTGTCCAGGGAAAGCACCTCCCGTATCTTCTCCAGGCCGTTTAAATCCCTGCGCCCCCTCACCGCCAGGAAAGGATTGTTCTCCAGGAACATCCGGTCTCCCAGCGCCTGCATCGCCTCTTCCTTGCTCTGGAAAAAACGGTAGAACATCCCCTTGGCCCCGCCTGCCCGCTCCATGATATCGGCAACGGAAGTCTCCTCATACCCCCTGGATAAAAACAAATCCCTGGCCGCGTCCAGAATCTCATTTTCCCATTGTTCCGGCGGCTTCTTCACTGGTCTTGCCAACTCTTCTTCCTCCCCTGTATAATTATTGACTTTCAGTCATTAATTATGATACAGGAACCTTCCCGGTTTGTCAATATTGGCATGGACATTTAAGGAAAAAGCCAGAGCCTTACGAAGCTTACGCTTTTATGTAACTGCTCCCCGTCGGCTTACGCAATGAGCGGCAATACAAAAACAGGGCACTGTCACGCTCTGCGTCCCAGCCCCATCGGTAAGAGATGTCCTACATGCTTTTCAGCGAATCAGAATATACTTCATATCGTTAAAATCCCTGTCCAACTGCTTTGCGTGATACCTGCTCTCCTTGACGAACCGGAACCCGCACTTCTCAATGACCCGTCTCGACTGGCCGTTTACCGAAAAATGCCCTACCGTCAATGCGTCCAGTCCGCAAGTATCAAAGCAGAATCCTATTACCGCTTTCACTGCTTCCGGCATCAGCCCCTGCCCCCAGTAATCCCTGGAAAGCACATAGCCGATTTCCTTAACCTTCAGGTGCCTGTAAGCTTCGTCCTCATTGGCCCAGGAAGGATGCAGCCCCAGGGAGCCGATTACCCTGCCGGACTCCCGGTGCGCAAGGGCAAAGACATTCTTATGGGACATAAAGTCCCCTAAAATCGCCCTGGAAACCTCGATGGATTCATGATGCTTCCAGCCCGCCATCTCTCCCACGCCCTCCACAGAAGCATAGGCAAAGAAATCCTCCAAATCGCTCTCCCGCCAGGGGCGCAGGATAAGCCGAGGCGTCTCTAATACGGTATCCGTAATGTCAATCTGTATGTCCATTTCTTTTCCCCCTTTCGGTTTCGACGGTTCTGGCGCTTCCTGCGATTCCAGTGATTCCGCAGTTCCGATGGTCCCCACTCTTCCCGCCCTATTCCATCACTCCGGTCTTCTCCTTCCGTTTCTGGAGCCTTCAACATTTTCTCCGCCGCAGGGTAATCCAAATCTGGCTAATCCCGCCAGTCCCCTCTCACCCGCATCTGCCCGCCAGCTTCCGAAGCCCCTCCAGCGCCGGCTTCTCCGGGAAATATTCCAGCCCGACATAGCCCGTATACCCCGCTTCCCGGATTGCATGGAAAATATTGGGATAGTTCAGCTCTCCCGTGTCCAGCTCATGCCTGCCGGGGCACCCCGCCGCGTGGAAATGGCCTATCCTGGAGATATTCTCCCGGATATTCCGGATGAGGTCGCCCTCCGTGATCTGCTGGTGGTAGATGTCGAACAGCACCTTCACCCTGTCGCTCCCCACTTCCTCTATGATCTCAAAGGCCTCCGCCGAGGAGGACAGATAATATCCCTTATGATCCACAGCCGTGTTCAGGGGCTCCAGCAGCAGAGTGATATCCGTTCCCTCCAGAAGCTCTGCCGCCCGCTTTGCGCCCTGGCACAGAGCCTGGTGCTGCTCCTTCCGCGGCCGCCCCGTATCCGCTCCCACCTGGCTGATCAGCCTGCGGCACCCCAGCCGCTTAGCCGCCTCCATGCTCTCCTTCAGCCCTTCCAGATATACCTCATGGCGGGACGGATCCACCAGGCTGGCGAACTTTGTGCAAATAGCGGCCACTTCCAGATGCAGGCGCTCCCTTTCGGAGGCGATTCTACCCAAATCCTTGTCCCACCAGGACCAGAACTCAATGGCTCCGATTCCCGCTTCCTTCGTCTCCCGGATTCCCTCCAGGACGTTCTTTCCCTGATACAATGCGTCGATGCAGACGGAATAATTCATCTCTCCAAAGCTCCTTCTTTTTGTCCCATTAAGAAATTCTACGCCAGATACGGGATATCCGTCAGCCAGGCATATCTATATCTGGTATCTCTGCCCCTTCCTGCCGCAGCCCCATCTGAGCCTGCCAGACACCGATAGTTTTCCCCTTACGGACAGATGATATACTTGCCCCTGGCCCGAACCTGGGGGCTGCTCAGTATCTCCTCCAGCTTTTCCAGCCCGCATGTCCCGCAGACCATGCTGCTCACGTCCAGGCGGCCCGTGTCGATCAGATCCAACGCCCGCTTCTGCGTATAGGGATTGATATAGGACGCCTTCAGCTCCAGCTCCTTCTGGAATATCTCAAAGGGCTTCACCGAAATAGTCTCATCCGGCTTCGTCAGGCCGAACATCATCACCATCGCCTTGTTCCCGGCGATGTGGATGGCCTGCTCGATGGTGGCGGGACGGCCCACGCACTCGATGACCGTGTTCACCCAGGTGAATCCGGCTTTTTGCAGCTCCTTCTTCACATCCGCCTGTAAGGGATCGATGCAGACGTCCGCCCCCAGCTTTGCCGCCACCAGGCGCTTCTCCTCCACAGGCTCCAGCAATGCCACCTTTGCCGCGCCCTCCAGCTTCGCAAGCTGCAGCATCAGCAGGCCTATCATGCCGCCTCCGATGACCACCGCCTGGGAACCCGGCCGGATCTCGCACATGTCGATCCCATGGAGGCAGCATGCCACCGGCTCCGCCATGGCCCCCTGTTCAAAGGAAGTCCTCTCCCCCAGCCGGTACACCTGCCTCTCATTCACGGCGCAGCATTCGGCGAATCCGCCGTTTACAGTGGTTCCGTATCCAATCATATGCTCGCAGTAATGGGCCACGCCGCTCCTGCAGGGCGTACAGGCTCCGCAGTAACAGTTGGGATCCACGCACACCCTGTCGCCCGGCCGATAATCCATCACCGCTTCGCCGACCTCCTCCACGATGCCGGAGAACTCATGCCCCAGTATAGTGGGCGGGGTGACCTCCGCCGCGCCCTTGTCCCCCTCATAGATATGCACGTCCGTGCCGCAGACACCGCAGGCCTTCACCCGGATCAGCACATCCTTCGGCCCCACGACCGGCATCTCATGCTCCTCAATCCTTAAGTCGTGTTTTCCGTAAAATACCGCGCTCCTCATCTTCTGCCTGCCCCTTTCTCTTCTCCGGTCCGCTCTTCCGCCCACGTTTATCCCTGACGCCGCCCTGCCTGCCGGGCGCATTACAAGAAGCTTCCGCTTCCCCCAACATGTCCCGCAATACCCGCCGCCTTAGAAACCAGGCCGGAATCCGCACCGGAATCCGCTTAAATTTGGATTCTATTGTAAACCCATATGCCGCTTTTTTCAATAGCCATCTCACCAGGCGGATATCCACGCTGCAGCAGGGAAGCATAATTTGACGTGCCTGGCGAATTTCAAATTCCACTTGCAAATATAAGCATAAACAAGCATAATAAAACATAAACAGGCAAAAACAAGAATCCACCCAAAGGAGCTCATCAGAAATGTTCATGGAAGAACGCCAAAAAGATATCGTCAGAAGAGTAAATGAATCGGGCCGGATCCTGGTATCGGAAATCCGGGAGCTCTACCAGGTCTCCGCCGACTGCGCCAGGCGCGACCTCCGGGTTTTGGAGAGCAGGGGACTGCTCCAGAGGACCCATGGGGGCGCCATTGCCATAGCACCGGGGGGAACCTTTCCCTCCGCCACCTACAACCCCGTTGATGTGCAGGAGCCCCGGCCCGATTATCTGGCTGTGGCCAGGCGGGCTCTGGAGCATATCGAGGCCAATGAGGTCATTTACATCACCACCTCTCTGGTGGGGTATTATATGGCCCGGGACCTGCCGGAGGACATGCCCGTGACGGCTCTGGTGAATTCCGTCACGATTGCGGAGGCCCTGCGGAAAAAAATGAACGTATCCGTCATCCTCCTGGGCGGCGAAATGTCCCACCGGGGCCACTGCCATGACTTCTACACCGTCCAGATGGTGAAGGGCATCCGGATCGACAAAGCGTTCCTGTCCCACACCGCATTGTCCCTGGATTTCGGGGCATCCATCCGCGACAGCGCCGGGGTGGCGTTCGGGCGGGCCGTCATGGAGAGCAGCTCCGTGAACATCGGCCTGTACCCTTCGTCAAAGACAGGGAGGCATTCCGTCCATTCCGTGTGCCGGATGATTGACTACGATTTCGTCATCACGGACAGCAATGTCTCTGAGGATTTCCTGGTGCAGGGCAGGGAACTGGGGGCGGTCATTGAAGTGGTGGACGTAAAAGGAGGGGAGTGAACCTATGTACTGCATATTAGTGACAGGAATCCCGGCCTCCGGGAAGAGCACCCTGGCCAGAGCCCTTGGGGAGGAGCTGCGCCTCCCTGTCATATCAAAGGATTCCCTGAAAGAGATTCTGTTCGACCAGGTGGGCTTCCGGTCCAGGGAGGAGAAGGTAAGGCTGGGAAATGCCAGCATGGAAATCATGTATGCCGTCGCAGGACAGCTCATGGGGGCAGGACAGCCCTTTCTCCTGGAGAACAATTTTGAGCGCGCCTCCGAGGACGGCATCAAGGCCCTTCTGGCCAGATACCGG
>NZ_CAPDXS010000176.1:0-9781 GCF_948601915.1 uncultured Acetatifactor sp.
TCCCTCCGCGGCACGCTCCCATTCCGTGGCGCGTTCTCCCTCCGCGGCACGCTCCTCTTCCATTCCCAGCTTCTCCCCAATATCCGCAAGATGCTGCAAAGCAAGGGACAGCAGGCTGTTCAGCAGCACATCCGGCACGGAAGGATCCGTTGCGTAGCCGTCCAGCCCCTCCCGCCATTCATAGAAGTTCCAATACCGCTCCCGTCCCGCAAAGGGCAGCACCAGCCCCTCTTCCATGGAATGCCCCTCTTCCATGGAATGCCCCTCTTCCATCCGTCCCGTGAAAGCCTCCGCCACGGACACCAGCTTCGGCCATATCTCCCTCAGGAACTCCCTGTCACCGCTGTAGTCCAGATATTCCCGGCACTCCGTGATATAATGCAGGGAAAAAGACGGAATCACGAAGTCCATCTCAATGGGATAACAAATCGACAGCAGGCCGTCCTCCCGCCTGTCTTTGGACATCAGTTCCAGGGAGGCCCGGGGGAAACGGTACTCCCCGAAGGCATAATAGCCGCAGAGCATCTGGTTGCGGCTGTCCATGGCATACAGGGCCTGCTCCCTCCAGGGGCAGTCCTCATAATGCTCATGCATGCACAGGTGCAGGGTCTCCACGCACATATCGTAAACCTTCTCCTGGAACGCATCCAGACCGGGCCGCTCCCTCTCCGACAGCACATACATGGTAGGCGCGATTCCAAGCTGCTCCACCGTCACGGGCTGCTCGGAGCGGATCTCCAGATAGCGGCAGCCCAGCCTGCGGAAAGGATTGCGGTACACGTTGCGCCCCTCCTTCGCCCTGTAGAAGACGCTGAAGTCCCTGCTGCCGATGATCCGCCGCACCCGCCCGTCCTCCATATGTTCCCCATAGGCGATGGTGATATCCTGGGCACAGGGCGAATCCAGCTTCAGGCACAGGAACCCCACCTGCTCGCTGCCCAGGTCATAGACTACGGTGTAATCGTCAATCCGTGCGCACTCCACCCCATCCACATCAGGCAGAAGAACAAGCTTGTCAATGGGCCTGAGACGCAGTGGCAGCTCCTGCTCCACCGCCGCCGAAGGACGGAAATCCGAAAGCTCCCCCGTCATCCAGCCGTCCTCCCTGGAGGCGTCATAGCCGTAGCCCAGCCCCAACTGGCCGGTGATGATATGCATCCTGTGGTTCAGGTATGCCCTGCTCATGCGGGAGAGGGTCTCCCCGCCGCTCCTGCACAATATCCCTTCCTCCCCTGCCAGCTCATAGAGCAGCCCCGCGCTGCCCCGGTAATAGGTGGAGGAGGTGCTGATGCCATAGTACCACACCACGATGGCCAGGCGGTTCTCCCCCTTCCGGCACACATCCGAAATGTCCACCTCGTCATACACCTTGTCATAGGGGAAATCCGGATACTGCCCCCACGCCGCCAGCTCTCCGTTCACATAGGCGGCATAATTGCTGTCCGCCGAGATGCGCAGCACCGCCCTCCCGGCCTCATAGGGAAAGCAGTCCACGAACTCCCCGTACTCGTCCGCCCGGGGGCTGTCATTGCACCAGATCCATTCCGCTCCGTCAAATATACGCTCCATATAGATTCCTTCCCTCTCCGTCCTCCCCAAACGCCCGGATATCCTGCTTGGAACGGCTGCGCCCTTCTCCCGCCATCCGTAGCCGGGGCAATCTTCCGCAAAAGCCCCGCGCCCACAGTTCCCGCGGGGCTTTGCGTCCGCCCGACAGAATCAGTTTTTCTCACGAATTTCCGATGAGACGAGTTTCCCGTCTTCCCAGGCGATATCAACCACTTTTCCGCCCTTGATCCGAAGCCCCCTGGCATAGCCCGAGGCGAACTGCTTCGGCAGCGCCGGCAGCAGCATGACTTCCCCGCCCCGGTCCTGCACCAGCATATTGCATATACCCGCGATGCCGCCGAAGTTCCCGTCGATCTGGAAGGGCTCATGGGCGTCCCAGAGATTAGGATAGGTGGACCTGGTCAGCAGGATGTGCAGATATTTCCAGGCCGCCTCCCCGTCCTTCAATATGCCGAACAGGTTCACGATCCAGGCGCAGCTCCAGCCCGTGTATCCGCCTCCGTTCTTCAGCCGCGTCTCCAGGGAGATCCGGGCCGCCTCCATCATGTCCTGCCTGTCCGCCCAGAGCTCCGACGGATAGAGGCCGTACAGATGGGACACATGCCTGTGCCCCGGCTCCACCTCCCGGTACTCCCCGGCCCACTCCAGAATCTGGCCGAAGCTCCCCTTCTTCACAGGCTCCAGCTTCGACAGGCGCTCCTCCACCTCCCGGATCAGCGGGTCTTCTATGTCAAGGAGCTCGCATATCTTCAGGAAATGCCGGAACACGTCCTCCGTCAGCTCCAGGTCCATGGCGGAGCCGTAGGTGACGCAGCAGCTCTCTCCCTCCGGGGTGTAGTAGCGGTTCTCCGGGGACGTGGAGGGACATGTGACATACCTCCCCTCATGCTCCACCAGCCAGTCCACCAAAAACAGGGCATTGGCCCGGAACATGGGATAGGCCTTCCGGCGCAGAAAATCCCGGTCCCCGCTGTACTCATAGTAATGGTAGAATTCCTGGGCCAGCCACGCCAGCCCCATGGGCCACATGGACCAGGAGACACAGCCTTTCTCCCCTCTTTCGCTCCCGTATCCCATGCCCATGGGAGTGGTGGTATACCAGGCATCCGCATTGTGGTGCTGGACGCTGCCCCGGCAGCGGTAGTTCACGGCAGCCGTATGCTCCCCGTGCTCCGCCAGCTTCTCCACATAGGAGAAATAGGGCTCCATGCACTCCTCCAGCCCACAGCTCATGGCCGGCCAGTAGTTCATCTCCAGGTTGATATTGGTGGTCCAGTTGCTGCTCCAGGGAGCCTGCCACTGCCAGCTCCAGATGCCCTGGAGATTGGCGGGAAAGCTGCCCTTGCGGGAGGAGGCAATCATCAGATAGCGCCCGTACTGGAAATACAGGCCGAAGAGCCCATTGTCCTCCCCGCCTGCCCGCAGGTTCTCCAGGCGCACATCCGTGGGCTGCTCCAGCTGCTCCCCCAGGTACAGCTCCACGCTGTCGAAGATTTTTCTGTAGTCGTCCACATGGGCTTTCCGGATGGCCTCATAATCGCCCTCCAGCGAGGCGGGCCGCACCGCTTCTACGGAGAGCACCGCCCGGGAGCAGCCCCGGATCCAGAGCCGCCCATCTTCCACGGATACCTTCCCGTCTCCCTCCAGCACCCTGATTTTACCGGAAAACCGTTTCCCTCTGTATCCCCAGACGACAGCTTCCTCCCCTTCCCGGATATAGCCGGGATCCAGATGCTCCGGGCATTTCCCCCTGAAATCCAGGCCCTCCGGCCCTTCCTTCATCCGGCATTTCAGCAGGGAACCCAGGGACACCACCAGATCCATCACAGGCTCCGATGCCCCCAGGGACACCAAAATGGCCTGTCCCGGATAGGTGACGAACATCTCCCGGCTGTAGTGGACTCCCTCCGCGTCAAAGTCCACATACGCCACCGCCTCCTCCAGATCCAGGCTGCGGCGGTAGTTCTGCACTCCGCCGCCATTGAAGGCTTCACTGTCCTCCAGATTTTTGTATACGATATTCAGATTCCCCAGAGGGAGATAGGATTCGCCGTACTCTCCCAGCATCTGCCTGCGGATCAGCTCCTCCGCCTCCGCGCATCTCCCCTCGAATATCAGCCTGCGGGCCTCCTGCAGACTCTCCGCGGCCTCCGGATTGGTCCGGTCCCTCTCGTAGCCGCTCCAGAGGCTGTCCTCGTTCAGGCCCAGCATCTCCTTCCCGGGCACGCCCCAGACCATGGCTCCCAGCCTGCCGTTTCCAAGGCAGATCGTCTCCTCCCATCTCCACGCGGGCTTCTCATAGTACAGTTCCAGTTTCTTGTCCATAGACACGCTCCTCCTGTTCCCGGCACACGCCAGCTTCCCTGCCCAGCATGCCGCTTTCCCTGCCCTGGCTTCACTACGCCTATCCGCGCTTGTCCGCCGCCTACCTGTCCGTACTCTCCGCCAGCGCATTCCGGTACCAATTCATAAAGTGAGTTTATTATCTCACAGACAGCGCGCTCTGTCTATAGCCAATTCCTGCTGTGCGAGGCGCCTTCTGCAAAAGATGGACATCCCGGCTCCATATCAATCGAGCCGCGGAAATCTCCCCCTTGCCCCGCGGCCCGTGCGCTTTGCGGCATATTTCAAGCGCCATAGCCCTTTGTGCAAGGGTCCGCGCATGAAAGAACCGGGAACCTGCACTCCAGATTCCCGGCTCGCCCCATCGGCTTCCAAGCCTATATCAGCTTTTCAGGAAAGCCGCACCTCATTCAGCTCCATCTGATACGCCGGATACTCCCCCATCCGAAGCGGCATGGGAAGCCCTGCGTTCATCAGCGCCGCGCCGGAATACCGCCTGCGGCTCTCCGCATCCTCATATATCCCTTCCGGCTTCAGGCCTTTCAGCCTCACATAAGTCACAGGCATGTTCCCGTGGACCTCCAGCATCACCACGTTCACCAGCGCCTTCGCCCTGTCCGGGGAGACGAACATCCAGGCCCCGCAGGAATCCCGGAAAGGATCCGACAGACGGTAATAATCCCCCTCCCGGACCAGGTCCGCATACCCCTTGAACCGGATTACCTGCTCCTTCACCTCTTCCTTCTCCCGGTCTGTGAGCTTCCCGGGATCCAGCTCATAGCCAAATGTCCCCGCCATGGCCACCACACCCCTGGTATGGAGACTGGTCATCCGCCCGGTCTGGTGGTTGGGCACCGCAGACACATGGGAGCCCACCGCGGATATGGGATACAGGAAGGAAGTACCGTACTGGATCCGCAGCCTGTCCACCGCGTCCGTATTGTCGCTGCACCATATCTGGGGCGTATAATACAGCATCCCCGCATCGAACCTGCCGCCTCCGCCGCTGCAGCCCTCTATCAGGAGATCCGGATACTTCGCCGTCAGCTTCTCCAGGAAATCGTAGAGCCCCACCATGTAATCGTAGGTCACCTTCCCCTGGACGCTGCGGGCGGAATACACATCCGCGAGGCTCCGGTTCATGTCCCATTTCAGATACTCGATATTCCCCTGCTCCAGCACCGAACAGATCCTGTCGAATATGAATTCCCTTACATCTTCCCTGGAAAAATCCAGCACCAGCTGATTCCTGCCCCGGACAGGCTCCCGGCCCGGGACCTTCAGCGCCCAGTCCGGATGCTCCCGGTACAGGTCGCTGTCCTCCGACACCATCTCCGGCTCCACCCAGATGCCGAACTTCACCCCGCATCCGTTGACCCGCTCTATCATCTCTCCCAGGGTACAGCCCAGCTTCCTCTCGTTCACCTGCCAGTCCCCCAGGCCGCTGTTGTCGTCCTCCCGCTTGCCGAACCACCCGTCGTCCATGACCACCATGTCGATGCCCAGCTGCGCCGCGCTCTCCGCCAGCCGGACGATCGTATCCGCGTTGAAATCGAAATACGCCGCCTCCCAGCTATTCAGAAGCACAGGCCTTGCCTGCCCGGCGTACTTCCCCCTGCAGATATGGTTCCTGATCAGCCCGTGGAACATCCGGGAAAGCTTCCCAAGCCCCCTGTCCGTATGCCCCAGGATCACCTCCGGCAGCACCAGCTCCTCCCCCGGCTCCAGCGGATACCGGAAATATTCGCTCTGCAGCCCCATCATCACCCTGGTCTGCCCGAACTGATCCATCTCCGCCTCGCACATGAAATTCCCGCTGTACACGAACATCATCCCGTAACAGGAGCCATGGTCCTCCCCGGCCCCCTTCTCCGCCACGATCACCGCCGGATTGTACTGATGGCTGGAAGTCCCCCTGCGGCTCCCGATCACCTGATTCCCGTGGACGATCGCCGTGCGCTGGAAATTCCGCTCCATGGCATGCCTCCCGTGGAAGCCGATCAGGTCATACTCCCCCGCCACGAAGTCCAGACATCCCGACAGCGCCTTCTCCACCGTAATGCCGGTCCCTGCGCCGTTTCTGATCACAGCGCTCCTGGTAATGATGTCCTCCCTCTCCAGCACACCATACAGAAGCGCCACCTCCACTCCGCTCACCAGATCCCTCAGCCGAATCTCCAGAGTCTCAGCCTCTCCCTGCTCCGCGTACACCGCCGGAAGCCCTTTCAGCCCATACTTCCCCTTCCGTACCTCATGCCCCGCATACTTCAAGTCACAGCACTGAGACCCGTCCCCATTGCACACCGCCAGAGCGCTGCTGCGGAAATCCCCCGTCCCCAGCGCCGGATACTCCTGGGGCAGCGTATCCAGGGAGTAAGTCCTGTCTAACCCCGCCGCCGCCGGATTCCCAGAAAACCCCCTGTCATAATAAGTCAGAAGATAGTCCATGCACCCGGACACCTTCCCCCCATAATACAGATGCAGAAGATACCCATGCCCGTCCACCTTCATCTGATAAGTGCTATGCTCCGTATGCAACGTAAAAACGTGCTCCCCCTGCCCCTGCTTCTCATAAACAATCGCCATAACCTGTCACCGCCATCCTTTTTCTCAATACTATACCAAAGACCGCCAGAATTTACAACCCCGCAAATCGCTCCCCAGAAAATCTAAGAGGCCAAAAAAATCCCGCCCCTGCCGCCGTCCCCCAAAGTTGCAAAACCAGCCAGCACACCCCCGGTCCCCCGCGGAATGCCTGGCTGTATCTACCCCCATTGAGGGCCCCCTTTCCGCAGAGGGCCCCCAGAACCTCAAATCCGAATCACTTCACCGCCCCGTTCGTGACCCCATTCAGAATCTGCTTCTGACAGATCATATAGAAAATCAGAATAGGAATCAACGAAAGCAGATAAGAAGCAAAAGCCAAATTATAATTCGTCCCGAACTGCGACTGGAAATTCAACTGCGCCAACGGCAGCGTGTTCTCCCCGGACCCCGCCATGATGATCAACGGCGTCATCACATCATTCCACACAGCCAGCGCCGTGATTACGGCCACCGTGGCATGCATGGGCCCCATGACCGGGAAGATGATGCTCCAGTACGTCCTCCAGGTAGAGGCCCCGTCCACCCTGGCCGCCTCCTCCAGCGCAATCGGAATGTTCACCAGATACCCCGAATACAGCATAATGTTCATGGGCATATAGAACACCACATACAAAATGATGACCCCCACCCAGTTGGCCAGATGCAGCTCCGCCGTCTGCTTCGCCAGAGGCATCATCAGTATCGCGAAGGGAACGAACATACCGCTGACGATGAAAAGGTACACGAAACTGTAGAACTTGCTGTGGGCCTTGTTCCGCCCCAGCGCATACCCCATCAGGGAATGCACCAGCACAGACAGCACGATCGTAGTCACGGAGATCAGCAGGCTGTTGCGCAGGGAATGCCAGAAATCCGTCACCCGCATGGCCTCCCTGAAATTGTCCAGGCTCCAGGTCCTGGGCAGAGCGAGGATGCCGCCGATGCTGTTGGTCATCTCAGAGGGCTGTTTGAATGCGATCACAATGGTCATGTACAAAGGAAAGATGATTGTGGAGAGGCCCAGGATCAGCAGTATCATGACGCCTCTGTTGGATTTTCCTATGGATGATGTATGTTTCATAGCTGCTCCTCCTTTGAGCTGGAAAATTTCATCTGCGCTACCGAAAGCACCACGATCACAATGAAGAATACCACCGCATTGGCGCTCTGGAACCCGAACTGCCCGCCCGCCATACCGTTATTGTAGATCAGGTAGGAGATGGATTCCGTGCTCTGCGCAGGGCCGCCCTTGGTCAACGCCATGATCTGGTCGAAGACCATCAGGAAGTTCTTCACGCACAGCACCATATTGATGGAGAAGAACGGGATGATCAGGGGGAAGGTCAGGTAGCGGAACTGCTTCCAGCCCGTGGCCCCGTCAAGCCCCCCCGCCTCGTACACATCCTCGGGAACCGTCTGCAGGCCCGAGATATAGATGATCGTGTTCATGGCGATGGCCTGCCAGGCGCATACGATCATGACGCCGATCCACGCCTTGCTGGGGCTGGACAGGATGCTGCTGCTCAGCGCCTTGATCCCTGTCATGTCCGCCAGCGCGGGGATGATGTAAGTAAAGAAGTAGTTGAAGATATAGCCCACTACCAGGGAGCCCAGGATATTGGGCAGGAAGTACGCTCCCCGGAAGAACCCCTTGGCCCGGATCTTGCTGTTCAGGGCCATGGCCAGAAGCAGGCTGATCACATTCACCACCACCGTGGACACCAGAGCCAGCTTGATGGTGAACCAATAGGACTTCCCTACGCGGGCATCCGAAAACAGATCGATGTAATTCCGGAACCCAACCCAGTCGTACTTGCCGAAGCCCCTGAAATTCGTGAAGCTGTACACCACGCCGCGGATCAGCGGGATGGTATTGAAGCAGACGAACAGGGCAAGAATCGGTATGGTAATCAGCAGAAACGTTCTTTGTCTGTCATTTTTCATAGTCTAACACCCCTTCTCGGTTTTTCCTGTCATTGATTGTTCTGGGCATACTCCTGCACCATGCGGATGATGTCCCTGTTGTACCTCTGCCAGTTCCTGTCGAAATCGGCCAGAAATGCGTCCACGTCCTTCTCGATCAGGAAGGTCTGGAGCAGAGCGTCCACAGACATCTCCGAGGGATAATAGTGGTCCTGGTAGTCCGTCATATTCCCCGACTCGATGAACTCCAGCATGCCGTCCAGCATGGAGGCCAGCCGGAACTCCCCGTTCTTGCAGGGAACCGCGTTCTGGTCATCGATATACTGCTGGATGTTCTCGTCCGCCAGCAGGAAATCCAGGACTTCATAGGCCGCCTCCTTGTTCTCGCAGCCGTCCATGACACAGAACCCCAGGTCGATGCCGGAATTCAGCGTCCTGTCCTCCTTCGCGTCACAGGCGGGCATCACGAAGGAATCGATGTCCAGATCCGGATTCACGGACAGGATCTGGGGCGTGGCATAGCTGCCGATGGTGTACATGGCCGATTCCCCTCTGGCGAAAGCGGTACAGGCGTCATTGTAGCCGTAGGCGAAGGGATCCTCCGGCCCGTAGGGCAAAAGCTGCATGTACTTCTCCGCCAGCTCCCTGTACTGTTCCGTAAAGGTGGTCTCTCCTCTGTTCACCTGTTTCGTGGTGTCCGCGGGGGCCAGCTCCACGGCCATGGCGTTCCAGGGCGCCAGGCATGTCCAGACGTCCTTGAAGCCGAAGTAGAAAGGCAGTATCCCCTCCCCCTGGATCTGGTCGCACAGGGCCAGCAGCTCGTCCCAGGTCTGGGGGATCTCCCAGCCGTGCTGGGCGAACATCTCCCTGTTGTACAGCACCCCCGCCGCGTTGGCCACATAGGGCACGATGTAGGTGCCGTCCACAGGGACAAGTTCCAGGGCCTCCGCAATGTCCAGATAGCCCTGGTTGATGCTCGCGAGTCCGCCGTACCCCGACACGTCCTCCAGAATCTGGGCATCCACAAAATAGGAATAGTTGATGTCGCCGCCGATCCCTATGATGTCCGGATAGTCCTCTCTGATGAACCGGGTCTTTAAGATGGTCATCGCATCATTGGGGGAACTGATCGTCAGGTGGATGTCATCATGTGTGGCATTGAACTGCTCTTCCACCGTCTTGAAGTAGTTCGCCGCTTCCGGCTTGTACTGGACGATCTCAATCTCCGTCTTCTGATCGTCCCCGGAGGCTCCACATCCCGCAAGAGGAATCGCTGCCGCCATACAACACAGTGCCAGTCCCACGCATCTCGTTCTCTTTCCCTGGAATGCTCTTCTTCCATGGAATGCTCTTCTTCCAT
>NZ_CAPDXS010000177.1:0-9772 GCF_948601915.1 uncultured Acetatifactor sp.
GCCATTTTCCATAACAACGATTCTGTCTGCAATTCGGGCACTTCCGAGTCTGTGGGTCACAAGCACCGTTGTCCTTTCATCGGATATCTCTTTGAACTTCTTATATATCTTTGTCTCCTCAATGGGATCGATTGCTGCAGTAGGCTCGTCCAGCACGATCACCTTACTGTCTCTGTTGATACCTCTTGCAATAGATACCCTCTGCCACTGTCCGCCTGAAAGGTCTACACCGTCAAACTCACGGGAAAGCATTGTCTCCAAACCGTCGGGATAAGACCGTGATTCAATATCCACATCCGCTTTCTTTAAGGTTTCCAGCAGAGTCCCGTCTTCCCTTTCCGTATCAAGATTGCTGATCATAACATTTTCACGAAGAGTCATCTGATATTTCTGGAATTTCTGGAATACACCGGACATAAGTCCGTAAAGGCTCGATGGCTTAATATCCTTTGTGGGTATACCGTCTATTGTCACACTGCCGCCGGTGGGCTGATATATCCCTGTAATCAGTCTCACGAGAGTTGATTTTCCGGCTCCGTTATGTCCCACAATCGCAATGGTCTCCCCCTTGTCAATCGTCAGATTGACATCTGTCAGAGATTCCTCTTTTGCTCCCGGATATGTAAAGGAAACATTCTTAAGCTCAATCTTTTCACAGAAATCATTTACCTTTGTTTCACCGTCCGTTTCGGGCATATCTATGAAATCGAGAAGGTTGTTGATCGAACCGCTGTTCTTACCTATATCGCCCACAAGATGAATCATTTCTCCCACCATTTCCTGCATCTTTACGATTGCCGTGAATATTGCGGCAAATGTACCCGCCGTAATATCGCCTGTAAGCAATGCTTTGACAAAAAGCAGAAGGACAGCCAGATAACCCGCAAGGCCTATTCCTTTTCCCGCAAGATCGAACAGACAGGCTCTCTTTGCCACCTTAAGGCTTTTCTTATTCAGAACGACCATCGTGTCATAATAAAGCTTCTTAAAATAGTCCGTTACGCCCAGGATTCTGGTTTCCTTGAAATATTCCCTGGAACAGATGGTGCTCTCATAATAATCATAGGATCTTCTCAGCGGAGCGATCTCATCCTCAAGATTGGCGTACATGCTTACCTGCACAAGCTTTGTCAGAAGACAGGGCATCATGGAAACAACAATTACGATTGCCAGAATCGGCTTAATCCTAAAAATCCATATTCCCATAAACAGCACATAGGGCAGGAAAAATGCCATCATCATGATAAATGAAAATACCATGTTGAAGATATTATTGATTCCCATCCCGGCCTTGTTGATGCTGTCCAGAGTTGACGCATCTTCATATTCGATGGCTCCAATTTTAGATATCTTAAGATGGACCTTCTGCATCAATTTTCCGATGACCTTCTGGTTAAATGGCAGATACAGGAAATTGTTGAGTGCGTTGACAAGCTCTGCCAGAATAATGACCACGCCGTACACAATGAGAGAACTGTATATGGTCTTTATGCTTCCGCCCGTATTTATTACTTCACTGGTGGTATCATAAAACTTCTGCAGAAACAAAATCTTTACTGCCCATGACAGGCCATGGAGTATCGTAATTACAAGGAACAATCCAAAAAAGAAGGGGGTTGCCTTAAACACAAGAGGCGTTATTCTCTTAAGTATCTTAATGGGGCTTATTTTCTTTCCACTCATTGATACCACCTCCTCTGACTGTCATACATCGTATAGTATAGCTGCTTTGCAGCCATCAGCTCATTATGCGTTCCCTGTTCCCCTACATGTCCGTTATCAATTACATAAATGTAGTCCGCCAGCTTCACCGAGCCCAGTCTGTGACTGAAGAACAATGTGGTCCTTCCTTCACAAAGCTTTGCAAATTCACTATAAAGGTTACTTTCCGCAATGGGATCCAAAGCAGCAGTGGGTTCATCCAGTACACGGATCGGCGCTTCACTCACAAAGCATCTTGCAAGGGCGATTCTCTGCCATTCACCGCCGGAAAGATCCTTGCCTTCTTGTGCCAGCTTGCCCAGCAATGTATCCTTCCCATCCTCAAGGCCTTCAATGACCGATTCCAGTTTAAGGGCAGTTATGGCATTGTTGACTGCTGCATCATCCGCTCCGCCAACGCATCCTATGGCGATATTATCCCAGATTGAAATGGAATACCTTGCAAAGTCCTGATAAACAACTGAATAAAAGGCTTTGAGCTGAGCTGCCGTATATTCTCCAAGGTCTCTTCCGTTAATAAGTATCCTGCCCTCATAATCCTGATAAAGACCTGTCAGAAGTTTGGCAATGGTACTCTTTCCCGCTCCGTTCGCTCCGACGAAGGCATAATGCCTGCCGGCTTCTATCTTCATGTTCATGTCCTTAAGAATATAGGTTTCCGTACCGGGATATTTGAAGGTTACATTCCTGAATTCCAAAGACTTAAATTCCATACCGCTTTCAGGCACGGCATCCGCATTCTCATACTGTTCAAATGCCGCAAACTTTGTAATCTCCTTAAGGTATTCGATATGTGTGGATACAGCCTCGATTAATCTTGTGAGCGACCATGACATGGTGTGTACAAGATCAAAGGTTGCATTTATCAGTGAAAAGAACATACCGATTGTAATAATTCCCGTTGCAACAGGGTTGATAAGCATTGCTGCAATAAAGGTACACAGAAATGCTGTTATCATGCTTCCGGATTTCAGCTTTACGAACCATTTGGCGCGTGTCCTTGTTTCCATTTTTCTGGAAATCTCATACTGCTCAAACCACTTGTCATTCAGCTTTTCGTTATATCCGAATACCGTTCTCTCATCAACATTTTCTCTTCCCGTCATTACGGTAGTGAGATATTTGTATTTTCTCTGATATTTGGTAATCTCTTTATTGGCCTCATAGGTTGCCTTTCCGCTTATGAACGAAAGATAGAGAAGCGGTATGGCAACAGCTATAATAATCAGTGCAACCCAGGCAATCTGTGTAATAAGAACAATAAGAAGTCCTGCAATTGTCATAAACAGCGATATCAGATTGACTACATTTGTAAAGCCGTCGATGAACTTATGCTCCATTGTATCGGCAACACGGTTCATTAAATCCATACTGTCCGTATTTTCAACATACTTGAACGCAATCTTTGAACATTTTTCAACATATGCGCCCTTAAGACTGACCCTCAAATCCATCTCGATTTTGTTGGCAAGATATGCCTTTATGGGCCAGGCAAGCCATTGATATGCTATAATCCCGATAACAATCGCCAGTGAAATATATACCGCTCTTTTTGTTGCGGAGCCGTCTATAAGTCCCAGCGCATTATCAATAAATCTTGCATTCATGATAACCTGGTAGGTTGGCAGAATTGCAACCGCAAGGGACAGAATCAAATACAATATCATACACACAGGTGAACTGATTATAGAAAATCTCAGCGAATCCAAATATGTATACTTTTTCTTCTCAAAACGTACTTTCTTCATTTTTCTCCTTTACAGCTTTATAAGCAAATTCGTTTTTTGCCAATCATTTCTCTTATCATTTGATGATTTTATACTGCTTAACGATTTCACTTGCCGTGAAACCAGACTGCATAACGCTGACTGGTTCAATCGTATGATTACATTAGGCAGTATTTAGCGTTATGCAGTATATATAAGGCTATCAAAAGAATTTTCCATTACATTGGGAAGGAAAGAATAAATATTACAACCACATTTCCCATCGAAATATTTTTTCAGTTCCATAAATGCTTTCCATTTAACTAACGTAAACTCAGGCAGACCATGTCTGAGCGCCACATCAACCAACCTTTTCTCCATGATACAGGCCCCATTTGGCAATGAGATCGCATCGCATAACTGAATTAGTTTGTCATAATCCTCATAGGCTGTTTCTTCGATATATTGATCCAAAAATTTTTTTGTTCTGCCGTACAATCATATTTTCCGAAGTATATGTCAGAATCATTGATTGGAAAGGAATGCGTCAGGCAAATACGTGCTATTTCTGGCTGATTTATGCTCATCATATAATCGTATCCATCAAAAATATGCAATATTGCTTTATTTCCGGCTCTTCTGCCTATATCATGCAACAATCCCAGTATATATGCTTTGTCACTATCCATCCCCTTTATTCTATCTGCTATTAAGCGTGCATTTGTTGCCACTGAGATACTATGCATTTTCCAAGGTCCGAAATTCAATTCGGCACCTTTTTCCAATTCGTATTCAGCTTTCTGGATTGTCAGCATTATTTTTTCTCCTTGAAAGATTCCTATTGCTTACTAGCTTAGTTTTTAAGAAATGCCGTCACAGTATCTTCCCCAATTCTTATATTCCGTTACTCATTTGTTCTTAATTTTTTTCTCGCTTTATACCATCGGGAGTACATAAACTAATCTGTCTTTATTTTTTCCACCCTCGCCTTTATCAGCAACATCATAGGACGGCGCAGCTCGTCCTCCATCCCCGGGATGCCCATCATATCCTCAGGCGGCACCGCCTCCTCCAGGGCCTGGATTTCAAAGCCGGCATCCAGCAGCCCCATCACGATCTGCGTAAGGGTATGGTGCTGCTTGGCCACATCACACCCCAAAAAGCGGGTCTTTCGTTCCCCGGGCAGGAAATAACCATCCACGGGCCAGTACCGCGGCTTTCCGTCCTCCGCATAGATCCAGTCCTGCCCCACCCCTGCCGTGAACACAGGGTGCTCTATATTAAAGAGGAACGTTCCGCCAGGCTTACAGGTTCTGTACACCTTTCGGAATACCTGTCCGATATCCTCGATATAATGCAGCGCCAGATTCGAGACCACGCAGTCCCATGCATTTTCCGGATATTCGTATTCCTCTATGCCGCAGACCCGGTATTCTATCCGATTGTCCGGGTTCCGGCTGCAGGCCTCTTCAATCATTTTCCGGCTCAAATCGATGCCCAGTACATGCTCCGCACCGTTCTCCACGGAGAATCTGCAGTGCCATCCATAGCCGCAGCCTAAGTCAAGGACGCTTTTCCCGTGAAGCGGCGGAAAAAGAGGCTTCAGCTGGTGCCACTCCCCGGCTGCGCTCAGGCCTTCTTTGCTGCGGGGCATTTTCGCATATTCCTGAAAGAATTTATCATTCTCATATTCGTTGTACATAGTCTGTGCTCCTTCCCCATTGTCATTTCCTGTCTCGGGCAGGCTCCAATTCCTTATGAAGCGTTTTGCGGATTCATTTCCCAGCCTGCGCCATAGACGATTGTGGAACCATGGTCAACAGGCGGGCTTCACCTGGTCATCGCTCCACATATGTCACAGACCTCACAGCCATGGTCAAAGAGCGGGCATGACCTGAAATTTCGCCTTACATATTCCGCATCCCTTACAGCCATAGCACACGGCGGGCACCCGGAAGTCATTCCACATACGCCCGGAGCATTGCCGCGCCTTTCTGCTGCGTTTCACTCACTTCCTGCAGCATACTGCTGTAAAAGGCTTCGGCGGCCTGGCGCCTTGCTGCCGCGATCTCCGCGCCCCGGGCCGTATAGAATTTATCGTACAGTCCCTCCAGCTTATATTTGTATTCCTGAAAAAAGGAAGGCCCCTCATCCCCTGTCCCATCGCAGACGCTTCCGTCCGGCAGCACTGTGTACAAAGGCTCCGAGACCTGCCCCTTGTAGACCAGCGTCCTGGCAATGCCGACTGCGCCGGTCACGTCCACCTTGTCCGCGTCGAACAGTATCTTCGCCTCTATGGTCGTGGGCCGGTTGCCCTTTCTATAACGGTGGGACGCAATGCATTCCCTCACACGGGCCGCGAAGCCCTCCGGGAAACCATGTTCTGCCAGGAAACGATAAGCCTTCTCCGCTCCGGCCTGGGCATGGCATACTTCGGGATTCTCAAACTGCTCCCGGCGGCCTATGTCGTGCAGCAGGCAGGCGCAGATCAGCACGTCCCTGTCCACTTCCTCTTCCGTCCCGGCAATGTCCAGGGCGGTGTACAGGACCCGGTAGATATGCTCCTTGTCGTGGGCGCTGTCCTCCATACAGGACAGCATATAGCTTTCCAGCAAATCATATGTTTCTTTTGTCATTGTTCCTCTCCTTAAGGGACATTTTTCCGGCGATTATCTGTGGGCTTTGAATATCAGCATCGGCTCATCGCCCTCCTGGTTTTTCCGATATGTCCAGGCCCTTCCTGCGGACATCGCCAGATCCACGACAAAGGCAATGCCGAATACGTCCAATAGTCTTTATTTTATCATATTCCACATCAACATGCCATTCCAATTTACAGAATCTCTCCCCGGGTCACATCAGGTCGAACAGGCTCATCTGTACAGCCTGCATCTCTTCCTCTTTCTCCGCCTGTTCCCGGCTGACGCATTCCGCGGGAAGCTCCTGCAGGAACGGAGAGCTTTCCTTTCCGCTTACCAGAATCAGCTCTTCCCGGGCCCTGGTCATGCCCACATAGCACAGACGCCGCTCTTCCTCCATATCCGCATCGCCCTCGCCGAATTCCAGCGGGAACCGCCCCCTGTCCATGCCATACAGGAAGACTACGGGGAATTCCAGCCCCTTGGAGCCATGGAGCGTCATCAGGGTCACCGCGTCCGCCGTGAACTTCCTGCCGCCGTTTCTCCTGACGTCCCCGTCCTCGCCAAAGGAAAAGGTCTGAAGAAAGCTCTCCATGGTGGGATACAGAACTGACATGTCTGTCAGTTTCTTCATGGTATCCGGATTTTCGGGCCGCACATCCCCGCTCCACTCCTCCAGAAGCTTTACGGGACGGGATTTCCTGACTTTTTTCCGGTATTTTTCCACGAGCAGTTCAATCCCCTCCTCCCGGCCCTCTCCCAGAACAGGGCCCAGGAGCCTGCGGCAGAGCGCCTCCGCCGCTTCCTCATTTGGGTACAGGACATGGCGGAAGAAGTACAGCGCTGCCCGCGCCTCCCGCTCCCGCAGGAAATCCTCCCGCCCTGCCACCAGATAGGGAATCCCCTCCTGTCGGAGGCATTTCTCCAGGAGGGCCGCCTGTCTGTGGGTGCGGTATAGCACTGCCATATCGGAAAATCCCCTCACTGCACGGTTCTCCCCGGCGCCCCTTTGGTCCGTGTCCAGCATGTCGATGCCGCCAATCTGGCGGGTGATTTCCTTGGCCACGAAAATCGCCTCTCTGCGCTCGTCCTTGGCGGACACCATCCGCACGGGAAGCCCTGGGCTGCATTCTCCATGTTCCGCGTACCCTGCCATGGCTTTCATTCTGCGCGCCTGTCCTGTGTTGTGGGAGATTACCCCAAGGGCGGCGTTCAGGATGGACGGGGCGCAGCGGTAGTTTTCCTCCAGGCGGATGGTCACAAGGTCCGGGCGCTCCTCTTCCAGCCTGGAGAAGACCTTCGGGTCGCAGCCACGGAAGCCGTAGATGGACTGGTCCGGGTCTCCGATGACGAAGAGCTCCCTGCCGCCCCGGCTCCATTCCCTCACCAGACGGTACTGGAGCGGGTTGACGTCCTGGAACTCGTCGATGAGCAGATAGGAGAAAGGCCTGCGCTGGGGCGCGTCCTCCGGCAGCTCTTCCAGGCGATGCATGGTTTCCAGCAAAAGGTCGTCATAGTCCAGCGCCCCGGCCTGGCGGAGCAGCTTCTGGTAGTGCTGGTACATGCACGGGTTCTTTCGGTCATCGGGCTCGGCGTCATTCCCATACAGGCCGTTCTTCTCCTTTGACAGCTCCTGCAGGAATTTCTTCGGCGCTTTTTTGCGGTCAAATTCCCGGAGGGTCTTCTCCGCCAGCTCCATCTGTAGGCCCTCGTCCGCCACCACAAAGGAAAGTCCCGCCTCCTGCAGGAAGCGGCTGCAGATGGCGTGGAATGTGCCGATCTGCATGTCTGATGTCCTCCTGCCCAGACGGTTTTCGGAAAGCCGGCCCGGCCGGCCCTTTGCAACGACTGATTTGTCTTCTATCCTGGCCCGCATCTCCTCCGCCGCTTTATTGGTGAAGGTCACTGCCGTGATTTCTTCCGGTGCGATTCCTCTCTTGCCCAGGAGGTGGCAGAGTCTGGCGATCAGCGTCCTGGTCTTGCCTGCTCCCGGCCCGGCTATGACCGCCACGCTGCGCCCCACCCTTTCCACGGCGTCCCGCTGGTGCTGGTTCAGGCTGTCTGTCCTCCAGGCGATAGTCTCTGTCTCTGTTCCGGATTCTGGCTTTCGGAGGACAATCTCTCCCGCTTTCTCGGTTTCTATCTGTTGGTCAAAAGCTTCCGGAACCTGCTTCTTGCCAGACCCTTTCTTCATCACTTGCAGCTCTTCAGCCGTGAAAAAGCTCATCTGCCCTTCCAGGCTGCTGATGTCCTCCGGGGAGAGCAGTCCAATCTTGCCGTACTCTCCGTCAAAGCCCGGGGTGCGCTCTACCTTTCCCTCCCGCAGCCGCCGGATTCCCTCGGCCACCAGAGGCCCTGCCGCCTTTCGGATATCCTCCACCGGAACTTCCCGCAGGATGGCGAACTCCGGCCCCAAAGCGCCTGTCATCCGCTCATAGGTCTCCGCGGCCTTTTTCCCTGCGGCGGAAATCCCCATAGAGGCTCCAATCACCTCGGGAAGGGGCACCAGGCTCTCGAAAGGCCGCCCTGTCGGCAGGACGAAGCCCTCCTCTCTGTCCGCAAGCTGTTCTATCCGGTTCAGCACGCCGATGGTTATCTTCTTGCCGCAGACCGGGCATTTGTTCCCGTATCCGGCCGTCTCCCGGGGGCTGATGCACAGTCCGCATTTCCTGTGCCCGTCAAAATGGTACTTCCCCTCCTCCGGGAAGAATTCGATGGTGCCCGCCAGGCCTTTCCCCTCCTGGATGGCCCCTGCCAGGTTTGGATAGGACAGCTCTATGTCGAAGAGATTGGCCTCCCGCCCCAGCTTTCCCGGGGAATGGGCATCGGAGTTGGAAATCAGGTGGAATCTGTCCAGCGCAGCCACCCGCCAGTTCATGGGCGGGTCGGAGGAGAGGCCTGTCTCCAGGGCACGGATATGGGGCGTCAGGTCTTCGAAGCACTCTTCTATGGCATCGAAGCCGGAAAAAGCCCCGAACAGGGAGAAATGGGGCGTCCAGATGTGGGCGGGCACATAGACTGCCTCCGGGGCGGTCTCCAGCATGATTTCCAGTAAATCCCTGCAGGGGATCCCCAGGATGGGGCGTCCGTCAGAATGGATGTTCCCGATCAGCTCCAGCCGCCTGGCAAGGCTTTCCGCCGCTTCCAGCCCGGGCAGGATGAGCAGGCTGTGCACTTTTCTCACGCGGTCTCCCTTTTTGTAGATGGAGCTGATCTCCCCGGTGACCACGAAGCGGGGCTGTATGCCGCTGTCCCCGGCTCCCCCTATGCGGTATTCCTTTTTCAGCACGTAGAGGCCGTCCTCGGCGGGTTCCAGCTTCTCTTTCAGCTCCTCCCGCCAGGCCGGGTGGGTGAAGTCCCCTGTGCCCAGGATGTGGATTCCTTTTTTCCTTGCCCACAGATCCAGATGCTCCGGGGTACAGTCTTTGCTGGTCGCCCTGGAGTATCTGGAGTGGATGTGCAGATCTCCTATGTACATTTCTCCTATGTACATTTCTCCTCACATTCTGCCGCCTGATGGGCAGCTTATTGGCGGATGCTGTCTCCTGTGGTTAGTCGGGACTATCCCAAGTAGTCGTCCGCCGCGTTGATTGCCGGGTTCAGCCAGCATCCTTGTCGAAGTCCCTGCAGACATCCGGTCTCATGAAGCAACGGGGGCTCTTTGTCTGCTTTATGGTGTTCACCTGTCATCCTCCGGATGGGACA
>NZ_CAPDXS010000178.1:0-9645 GCF_948601915.1 uncultured Acetatifactor sp.
GATATTTCATTTCAAAGTTCGTAATCCATGCAGGCCCTGTTGCAGGTGACGCTTCCCACATACTTTCCGGCCTCCACATGGGCCGGGTGGTTCTGATATGCTGACAGGGCCTCCACGGTCTCAAAGGTGGAAATCAGGGCGATGTCGCGATTGCTGGACGCCAACTGGTTCGGCACCACCTGGATTTCCACCGCTCCGGGAACCAGTTCCTTAATCGGCTCCAATAGAGCCTTCATCTTCGCCCCTGCTTCTGCCTTCTCCGCATCGGAAAGCTCCTCCAAAAAGTTCCAGAATACAATGTGTCTTACCATCAATCATCCCTCCTACTTGCCGCTCAGATATTCGTCTATCCCCTTCGCTGCCGCCTTCCCGGCACCCATAGCCAGTATTACCGTAGCCGCGCCTGTGACGGCGTCTCCGCCGGCGTAGACGCCCTCCTTGGTGGTCTGGCCGTTGGATTCCTCCGCCACGATGCACTTCCACTTATTGGTCTCCAACCCTTCCGTTGTGGAAGAAATCAGCGGATTCGGGGAAGTCCCCAGGGACATGATGACGGTATCCAGTTCCATGGTAAACTCGGAATTCGGAATCTCCACGGGACGTCTGCGCCCGGAGGCATCCGGCTCGCCCAGCTCCATCCTGATGCATTTCATGCCCGTGACCCAGCCCTTCTCGTCCGCAAGGATCTCCGTGGGATTGGTCAGCAGGTCGAAGATGATGCCCTCCTCCTTGGCATGATGGACTTCCTCCACCCTGGCGGGGAGCTCCTCCTCGCTGCGGCGGTACACGATATGCACCTCCGCCCCCAGGCGCAGAGCCGTCCTGGCAGCGTCCATGGCCACGTTGCCGCCGCCTACCACGGCCACTTTTTTGCTGTGCATGATGGGAGTGGTGGAATTCCTGTCAAAGGCTTTCATCAGGTTGCTCCTGGTCAGGTACTCGTTGGCGGAGAACACGCCGTTGGAGTTCTCCCCGGGGATTCCCATGAACTTGGGCAGCCCCGCGCCGGAACCGATGAATACGGCCTCAAATCCCTCCTCCTGGATCAGCTCATCGATGGTGACAGACTTCCCTACCACCACGTTAGTCTCAATCTCCACGCCCAGCGCCCTGACATTCTCGATTTCCTCAGCCACCACTTTGCTTTTGGGCAGACGGAATTCCGGAATGCCGTACACCAGCACGCCGCCGGGCTCATGAAGGGCTTCGAAGATCGTCACGTCATAGCCCATCTTGGCCAAATCCCCGGCGCAGGTCAGGCCTGCGGGGCCGGAGCCGATGACTGCCACTTTCTTTCCCTTCTTCTCCGCCGTCACTTCCGGTTTGATGCCGTTCTCCCTGGCCCAGTCGGCCACGAAACGCTCCAGCTTGCCGATGGAGACAGGATCCCCCTTGATGCCCCGGATGCATTTCCCCTCGCACTGGGTCTCCTGAGGGCACACCCGCCCGCAGACCGCCGGAAGGGCGCTGGCTTTGCTGATGATTTGATAGGCTTCCGCGATATTCCCCTCTTTCACTTTTTCAATAAAGGCGGGGATGTCAATGGCCACAGGACATCCCTTGACGCACTGCGCGTTCTGGCAGTTGATGCATCTGGCAGCCTCCGCCTGGGCCTCCTCCTGATTATATCCAAGACATACTTCTTCAAAATTGGCGGCGCGCTCCTTCGCGTCCTGCTCCCTGACCGGGATTTTCGTCAAAACGTCCATTTATTCTCATTCCTCCATATTTTTATACTCTGCGTCCTTACCTTCCATGCTCCTGCATGTCGGAAGCGTCCAAAATCCTACATTTCCTTTAGGTATCACGCTTTCTGGCCGACAGCCGAAACCGCACCGGACCGTCCGCACATCCAAACTCTATCTCGTAATCCTTATCTGAGCCTCTTGCTTTAAAGCTTCCTCCGCATCGGATGATTTCACATAATGTATACAAGACGGGCATTGTCTTGGGGCAGAAGCCGGAGGGTGTCTCATATCCGCAGCGAAAGCGGTCATTTCTCTCAAATCCCAGTCTGCACTGTTCAGCCCGGCCATCCGTCACCGTCACGGTAAACTCCCAGTCCTCCTCGATCCATTTTTTCATCTATTCTCCTGAATCGAAACCAGGTTTCCCAACCCGGCTCCAATCCTGCAATGCAAAGCTTAGATTTTCTTTTCGCTTTTAGCAGTTCCCGCAGCCGCCGTGGTGGGTGTCCCCCTCCTGGAGCTGCAGCATGGCCCTGCCCTCCTCTGTCTTGTAGAGGGTCTGGCGTCTCATGGCCTCATCGAAGTTCACTGCATGCCCATCGAATTCCGGCCCGTCCACACAGGCGAACTTCACTTTTCCGTCCACAGTCACACGGCAGGCCCCGCACATCCCCGTGCCGTCCACCATGATGGGATTCAGGCTGACCACGGTAGGGATATTCAGCTCTTTCGTCAGCAGGCAGACGAACTTCATCATGATCATGGGGCCGATGGCGATGCACACATCGTACTCCTTCCCCTCCGCCACCAGGTCTTTGATGGTCTGGGTCACCATGCCGCTGCGGCCATAGGAGCCGTCGTCCGTGGTTATGTAGAGGTTTCCCGCCACTGCCTCCATCTCCTTCTCCAGAATCAGCAGATCCTTCGTCTTGCTGCCCACGATGACATCCGCGGCCACGCCCCGCTCGTGGAGCCATTTCACCTGGGGGTACACCGGCGCGGCGCCCACGCCTCCGGCCACGAAGAGGATCCTTTTCTTCTTCAGTTCCTCCGGCGTCTCCTTCACCAGTTCGGAGGGACATCCCAGCGGGCCCACGAAATCATGGAAGGAGTCGCCTTCCTCCAGGCTGACCATCCGATGGGTCTCAGCGCCTACGCTCTGGAACACGATGGTGACGGTCCCCTTCTCCCTGTCATAGTCGCAGATGGTCAGGGGAATCCGCTCTCCCTCCGCGTCCATACGCACGATGACGAACTGTCCGGGCTGGCATGACTTGGCCACCCGCTTCGCCTCCACATCCATGAGATAAATGTTCGCGGTAAGCTCCTGTTTCTTTACAATCCTGTACATAATCCACCTCTCTGTCCCTTTCACCGGGATCTTTCTATTGTTCACTTATTTCCAATCCCACCAGTTCCAGCCGTCCCCAGTCGTCCCTCTGGAGCTTGAAGCGCTCCCCGGAATAAACGTTTACGGCAAAATTGTTGCCTGTCCTGGTGACATTGCCGTCGGCTGTCCGGTAGCACTCGGCTATCACATAGAAATCGCTGACCTTGTTGATGTTCGCCGCATACAGATATAAATACTGGTAGGAGTCCCCGCTATCGTCAAAATGGCCGTCAAAGTCGGTGATTTTGCCGATTATGTAACAATACTCCACCACCGATGTCACTGCCTGGGCAGGCGTGAGCTCCGTATTCAGGATAAGCTGATAGTCCCGCTGGGCAACCGTGCCCGTCACCCCGTCCACGATCCGCGCGAACTTAAAGGTAGATTTGCCCAGGGGCATGGGGATGGGCCCCGTATAGACCGCAGAAGAATACGTAGGGTCGCTGCCGTCCATGGTATAATAGACATCCTCGTCCCCGTCCAGGACTTCAATCATCATGGGCGCCGAATACTCTCCGCTTAGGGCGCTGATCTCCGGTGCGAAAATCTCGTTATACTCGATATGATATTCCTTTGTGACCACATCGCTGACGATTCCATTGTCGTTCACGAAGCAGGCCTTGACTATGTGGTTCCCATTCTCCAGTATGATGGGCGCGGTATACTGGGTGCTCTCCTCCGTGGGCTCGCTCCCGTCTATGGTATAGTAGATCCTGCCGGAGCCGGAAGCCGTCAGCTTCAGCGGCTGGATGCTGGTATAATATCCCTCGTTTATGCTGAATTCCGGCACGTCCACGATATAATTGGGATAGGCGGCAATCAGATTCTCATTGCCGCTTGCCAGCAGCAGCGCGTTGATGGTCTGATAATCTCTTCTCTCCCGATAAATAGATATCAGTTTCCCGTATGCCCCCTCCAGCTGCTCTGCCGTGGCATTCTTATTGTTGATGATCTCCCGCAGCAGATACTCGTACTCCACCTTATTGTTTTTCAGCAGATAGATATCCGCCAGTTCGAACAGCAGCTCCACATTGGCACTGTCCAGCTCCACGGCCCGGTTATAGCAGATGATGGCCTCATCGTACTTCCCCAGCTCCAGATACTGCTCAGCCCTGTTCAGCTGGTACTCCTCGGAATAGGAGCTGTAGATATGCCATGCGGCGCCTCCGGCGGCCAGGAACAGGAGGAACACCAGCGCCAGCAGCACCTTGGGCCAGATTCTCTTCCTCCGCACAGGCTCCTCCTGCCAATCCCCCTCATCCTCCGGCTCCTCAAAGTCTTCAAGCTCCTCAAATCCTTTCGGCTCTTCCTCTGCCTCATCCTCCATGTCCCCGTGAAGCTCTTCGAGGATGTCCTGGATGGTCTGCTCCAGCTCAGGCTCGAAATCAGGTACGATGTGGATGTCCTCACCGCAATGCTCGCAGTATAGCTTCCCCTCGGCCATTTCCTCTCCACAATTGGGACATTTCATATCTTTCTTACCTCGATTCAGAACAGACCGGTGATCACGCCGTCATCATTGACATCAATCCCAAAGGCGGAAGGCTTTTTCGACAAGCCGGGCATGGTCATCACATCCCCTGTCAGCGCCACCACGAACCCTGCTCCGGCGGACACATACACCTCCCTGACCGTCATCTCAAAATCCCTGGGACGCCCCAGCCGCTTCGGGTCGTCCGAGAGGGAATACTGGTTCTTCGCCATGCACACAGGCAGCTTTCCGAATCCCAGCTCCGTCAGTATGCGCAGCTGCCGTTTCGCCGCCGCGGAAAAGCTGACGCTGCCCGCGCCATAGATTTCCCGGGACACGGTCCGTATCTTGTCCTCCAGGGACAGGTCGTCTCCATACAGAGGGCTGAAAGCGCTTTTCTTTGTCTCCAATGTCTCCAGCACTTTCTCTGCCAGTTCGATGCCGCCTTCTCCGCCCTGGGCCCACACCCGGGACAGAGCGAACTCGCATTGCCGCTCCTCGCAGAAGTTCCGGACGAAATCGATTTCCGCCTGGGTATCGGTCACAAAGGAATTCAGCGTCACCACCACAGGCACGCCGTACTTATGCAGATTTTCGATGTGCTTCTCCAGGTTCTCAATGCCCCTGCCCAGCGCGTCCAGGTCCTCCTGGCCCAACTCCTCTTTCTTCCTACCGCCATTATACTTCAAAGCGCGGACAGTTGCAACAAGCACTGCGGCATCCGGCTTCAAATCCGCGATCCGGCATTTGATGTCGAAGAATTTCTCCGCGCCCAGATCCGCGCCGAAGCCCGCCTCCGTGATGCAGTAGTCCGCCATCTTCAGGGCCGCTCTGGTGGCCCGCACGGAATTGCACCCATGGGCGATGTTGGCGAAGGGCCCGCCGTGCACCAGCACCGGCGTATGCTCCAGGGTCTGGATCAGATTGGGCTTCATGGCATCCCGCAGCAGAGCCGCCATGGCTCCCACTGCCTGCAGGTCACCGGCTGTCACCGGCTTCCCGTCACAGTTGTACGCCACGATGATCCTGGACAGCTTCTCCTTCAGATCCTTCATATCCTCGGCCAGGCACAGAATCGCCATGATTTCACTGGCCACGGTGATGACAAAGTGGTCTTCCCTCACGAATCCGTCCGCCTTGCTGCCGAGTCCCACCACGATATTGCGCAGCACCCTGTCGTTCATATCCATACAGCGTTTCCAGACGATCTGCCTGCTGTCGATTCCAAGCTCATTCCCCTGCTGGATATGGTTGTCCAAAAGCGCCGCCAGCAGGTTGTTGGCGGAAGTGATGGCATGGAAATCCCCCGTAAAGTGGAGATTCAGCTCCTCCATGGGGACGACCTGGGCGTATCCCCCTCCCGCGGCGCCGCCCTTGATGCCAAAGCAGGGCCCCAGGGAGGGCTCCCGCAGCGCCACTACCGCCTTTTTCCCAAGCTTTCCGAAAGCCTGGCCCAGGCCTACGCTGGTGGTGGTCTTGCCCTCTCCCGCCGGAGTGGGGTTGATGGCGGTCACCAGGATCAGCTTTCCGTCCGGCCTCTGCTTCAGGCTGTCCAGATACTCTTCCGAGAGCTTTGCCTTGTACTTGCCGTAGAGCTCCAGGTCATCCTCCCGGATCCCCAGCGTCTCCGCCACTTTGCCAATGGGCTCCATTACCGCTTCCTGCGCAATCTGCAAATCTGTCTTCATGCTTCTCTCCCTTTTCTGCTTCCTATTCCTGATATATATCAGCCCTTTCAGCTGCACGCCAGTCCTTCGGCTATATGCCAGTCCCTCCGGCTATATGCCAGCCCTTCCGGCTATATGCCGGCCCTTCCGGCTATATGCCACTCCCTCCGGCTATATGCCAGCCCTTCCGGCTATATGCCGGCCCTTCCGGCTATGCTATCTCCTCCAGCATCTGGTCGAACTGCTCGGGGCTCATCAGTATCTTCCTGGGCTTCGTGCCTTCCTCTTCCCCCACCACGCCGTACTGGCACAGTTGGTCCATGATCCTGGCCGCTCTGTTGAAGCCGATCTGAAGCGCCCTCTGGAGCATGCCGATGGATGCCTTGTCCTTGTCTATGATCAGACGCCCTGCCCGCTCGAACAGCTCGTCCACATCGCTGCCGCCGGAGGCCCTGCCGTCTCCCGAGGAGCTTCCCATATTGGCAATCCTCTCCTCGATGTCCTCCTCATAGGTATTGCCCAGCGTCTGGTTCTTCCAGAAATCAACCACATCCGAGACCTCCTGGTCGGACACGAAAGCGCCCTGGACACGGGCCGGCTTCGCATAGCCCTGGGGATAGAACAGCATGTCGCCCTTCCCCAGAAGCTTCTCGGCGCCCACCATGTCCAGGATGGTCCGGGAATCCACGCCGCTGGACACGGAAAAGGCCGCCCGGCTGGGCATGTTCGCCTTGATCAGGCCCGTGATGACGTCCACGCTGGGACGCTGCGTCGCGATGATCAGATGGATGCCGCAGGCCCTGGCCAGCTGGGCCAGGCGGCAGATGGACTCCTCCACCTCCCCGGGGCACACCATCATCAGATCTGCCAGCTCGTCCACTATGATGACAATCTGAGGCAGTACGGCGGGCGCGCCCACGTCTCCCTTGTCCCGCATGGCTTCCACCTTTTTGTTGTATCCCTTCAGATCACGCACATTGTATTCCGCGAACTTCCGGTATCTGTCCTCCATCTCCGCCACGCCCCATTTCAGGGCGGCAGAGGCCTTCTTCGGATCCGTCACCACGGGAACCAGCAGATGGGGGATGCCGTTGTAGATGCTCAGCTCCACCACCTTGGGATCCACCATGATCAGCTTCACCTCGTCCGGCTTGGCCTTGTAGAGGATGCTGATGATCAGGGTATTGATGCACACGGACTTACCGGAGCCGGTGGCCCCCGCGATCAGCATGTGGGGCATCCTGGCAATGTCGGACACCACTGTCTGCCCTCCGATGTCCTTGCCTACGGCAAAGGCGATTTTGGAGGGGAACTCCCTGAATTCTTTGCTTTCCAGGAGATCGCGCAGGGCTACCGCCATGGTCTCCTTGTTGGGCACCTCGATGCCGATGGCAGCTTTTCCGGGGATAGGGGCTTCGATCCTGATGTCCGTGGCCGCCAGATGCATCTTGATATCGTCCGACAGGCCTACGATTTTGGAGACCTTCACCCCCTGTTCCGGCTGCAGCTCATAGCGGGTCACGCTGGGGCCCTGGCTGATATCCGTGATAGTCACCTTGACCCCAAAGGTGCCAAGGGTCTGCTGCAAGCGCATGGCAGTCTCCCGCAGCTCCCTGGCGGAATCCCCTGTGGCCTCCTTGCCCTTTAGCAACAGGGAAAGGGGCGGGAGCATGTATTTCTTCGGTGCCGGCCTGGCTGCCCCGGGGCCGCTCTGCTGCCCGGCCGCCTGGCTGCCCTGGCCGTTTCCGGCAGCGGAGGGCAGGACGGGCCTGGCAGCGGGGGACTGATGGGACGCGGCAGGCTCCGGGACGTTCTGCCCGGAATCGCGCTGATCCGGCTTCGTATCTGTCGGCTCTGTCCCCATCGACGCTGCACCTGCCAGGTCTGTGGACATCTCTCCGTTCCCGCTGCGGGAATCTGGCATATACGCCGATTCCTGGCCAAACACGGATTCCCGGGGATGCGTTTCTTCCGAAGATTGCACTTCTCCCATGGATTGCACTTCTCCCATGGATCGCACTTCTTCCATGGATTGCCCCTCTTCCATAGGATGTACTTCTTCCGCGGAATGCTCCTCTTCCATGGGCTGCACCTCTCTCATGGAATGCCTCTCTTCCATAGAATGCCTCTCTTCTATGGAATGCACTCCTTCCATGGATTGCATCCTTTCCACGGGATACCTTCCCCCTGCGGAATCCTCCTTTTCAATAGAAGAAACACTTTCCTCCGGCTCCTGGTTCACCGTCACCTGATGGAGCCCGCGGATTGGAATCTTCGCAAAATCGAATTCCGGTTCCGGCTCCGCCTCCGCCGTCTCTATAGGCTCTGCCTTATAAGTCTCCTGCACAGGCGTTTCCGCCCTGGCCTCTTCCTCGGACAGGATGATTTCATGGATGTCGTCCCGGCGCGAGACGCGCTCCTCCGGCTTGGGCAGCGCCGTGTCAAGCATGACGCCCGTCACCTTCCGCTCCATCCGCAGGATTCTTTCGTTCTCCTTCTCCTCCGCTTTCAGTCTGCGCTCTTCCACCTTCCGGGCCTTGCGCCGATTCTGCTCCTGTCTGCGAATCCTGCTCTCCTCCCTGCGCCGCTGGGCATTTTCCTCCTGCTCCTGCCTTCGCAGCTCGGCGTTCTCCTCCTGCTCCTGCCTGCGCAGCTGCGCCTGCTCCCTCCGCCTGGCGGCGTCCTCCCTGGACAGCTCCCGCACCCGGCTGCCGCCCTTCTTTACGCTGGCCAGCAGAGATTTCTCCGTCAGCAGTATCAGGCTTACCACGCTGCAGAGCACCACCACCAGCACCGTGCCGATCGTCTCCAGATATTGCTGCAGCAGGAAGCTGATGCTCCCGGCCAGGATGCCGCCTCCCGCTTTCTGCTCCCGGCAGCTCTCGTACAGCAGCTTGATATCATACTTCTCCATGGCGCCCGCATGTCCCGCCGCCAGATCGCAGACGATTCCAGCCACCACGAAGAGCACAACGCCCGCCGCCAGCTTCCGGGCAGCGTTGGCGTTCCCCTCATTGGCGAAATAGAACGCCACGGCCAGGAACAGCAGCACCGGCACCGCATACGCAGCCAGCCCGAACAGGCCGAACAGGATGCCGCTGACCGCGTCTCCTATGGGCCCGATGATGCCGAAATTGCAGCAGAACAGGAACACCATGGCGGCGAACAGGACTATCAGCCCTATCTCATGGAACAGGGCGCTGTCCTGGGCCGCCTGGGCCTTGGTCTTTTTCCTCTGGGTGGAAGTCTTTTTTCTGCTCTGGGCAGTCCTTTTATTTGAAGATGCTGTTTTTCTTCCATTGGAAGCCGCCATCTATATCAACCTCGCTTGTCTTTATTCTCGCGAGCAATGAGCCAAGCGGCCGTGCTCGCATGGCCAGTTGGCGAATGCCGCGAGGGTCAAATACCAAAGTGTCCGAAGGACACTTT
>NZ_CAPDXS010000179.1:0-9603 GCF_948601915.1 uncultured Acetatifactor sp.
TAAAGGAATTGTATCCCCTTTCCGTCCGGCTGCACAAAACCAGCAATCTGTTTATCCAGCATGAGATAAAAACCTTTTCCCCGAATTTCAGGATTCTTTGGTGCTGTTACTCCTTTCACCGGCAAACCCATATTATTATCCAATGTCATCCCCTCTTTTCAATAGATTTTCCGTCCCTTTTCATCCGGAATCCCGGATTTTCTGTAGAAATAGGTGTTTACCTGATCCCTCCACTCCTTTGCGTTATCCAACTGCATCCCCAGCCGCTCTGCTACAGTTCGGAACACTTCCCTATCAATTCTTCCGGCAAGAGAATTCCAGAGGCTGAGCATTTCCTCTACCTCCTCCACGCCTTCAAAATGAGTGTCATAAATATGCTGTATGATACTTTTTCCTGTCTTAAGCCGATATGTGTACGGCAGGTGGTGAAAGAAAAGCAACAATTCCTCCGGACAGGTATCCTTATTCTCATACATAGAGGCATTGGGCTCATAATATTGCTGCGCATACCCCGTCCCACTCTTCGTCCGGTCTATCCCCAGGCCTTTGCAGTCTGCCCTGTGATAAGTCCCCCAGCGGGAATACTCATAGCCATCCACACTGGGACCGTAATGGCCCATAGGATTGACCATCCAGCCTATTCCCAGCGGACAAGTGTACTTTTCGTAAGTCTTTCTCGATCCGAGCAGGATTTTTTTGACAGCGTCCACCACCTCGTCCTCATTAGATAATGTAAGCCTAATCCATTCTTCTGCAATTTCTTCCGAGGTCAGCGAGGTCTGATACGCCAGTCTGCCAAAACCATAAAAATTGGCTGCTGCCAATTCACTCCCAGTCCAGTTAGAATCGTCCCCGGTGTTGCAGACTGCGGCAATCCCGGTACTGCGATTTCCCATCGCTTTTCCGCTGATAATATCGGCAACCCTGTCATTTCCCTCAAAGCAATAGGTCCTGAACTCCAGAATTTCTTTAAACATGGGAATCAGATAACACACATCAATCTGATGTCCTGTGTATTCCTGGGCTACTTGCACTTCCATCATCTGATTTGTCTTCTTCAAACCGCCTAAAAGAGGAGAAACCGGTTCCCGTATCTGAAAATCCATAGGGCCGTTTTTAATTTGCAGTATAACATTGTCATGATAATCTCCGTCCATTCCAATAAAATTATCATAAGCCGCACAAGCTCTGTCTGTTTTATAGTCCCTCCAATCCTGTCTGCAGTTATATACAAAGCAGCGCCAGATGATAATGCCTCCATAAGGTTCGATGATATCCGCCAGCATATTCGCGCCGTCCGCCTGGGTCCTGCCATAGGTAAACGGTCCCGGTCTCCCCTCAGAATCCGCTTTCACCAGAAAGCCGCCTAAATCAGGAATCTTTTCATAAATCTCTGCTATTTTATCTTTCCACCAATGTATTACTCTATCGTCAAATGGGTCTGCATTATCTAAGCCGCCTACCTCTATAGAGGAAGCAAAGTTCAGGCTCAGGAACAGTTTAATGCCATATCCGGCAAACAGATCAGCCATCTTTTTCACCTGCTCCAAATACTTTTCCGTAATCAGCCAAGTGGCAGCTCCCCCTACATTTACATTATTTATGACGACACCGTTGATTCCCACACTGGAAACCAGACGGCAGTAATCCTTCGTCCGGTCGTCTACCAGCACCTCATTGTCCTGAAAGAAAAAAGAAGCGCCGGAATATCCCCTTTCGATGCTTCCGTCCATATTGTCCCAATGATTATACATTCGCAGAGGATTGTCTGGCCTACAGGATATATGGATTCCCTGCAGAGCCTTTTCCATGGCTATCTGGCGCAGAATGCAAAAGACGCCGTACAACACCCCCTTCGCATCTGAGGCTTTCAGATTCAGAATTCCTCCCGCTTCCCAAATGCAGTATCCTTCCGCATCAATATCAGTGTCCCGCGTTATTTCTATGCCGCTTTCAACGCTTTTTACAGCAGAAATATCCATTGTGATTCCGGCCATGCCTTTAACCCCATTTTGTAATTCTGCCAGAGCATTATGTATCACGGCATTCTTGATGTCAAAACCGTCTACTGCGACCTGATTCAGGAACCGTACCTCCTCCCCGATTTTTCGGGGTGTATAATCAAGCCAAGCCTGTGTCCATTTTTTCATTTTACTCCACTTTCCTTTCCTGCAATATCCAACATTGGCTAGGGTATATCATGGACTTTATCCTGCCGGAATCTTCTCGAACCCGAAAAACGCCGTATGGCTGCCCACCCGGCGCTTTCTACCTATTATAGATGCTATGACGTCATTCCACCTCTATCTTCGCGCTCACCTCGCACAGAGCCGGATCCAGGTCCCGCTCCGCCGACAGATCGAAGACCGGCTCCCCATCGACATCGAAGTGTACGCGCCGGATGCCATCGCAGCGCAAAGTCGATGACAATTCCGTCTCCGCATGGTATGCAATCATCAGCTTCCCATCCTCGTCCACAAAGAAGGAATTGTGCCCAGGGCCGTACTCGCCCTTGACAGAATAAAAGGACAGCACGGGGACGATGCTCTTTCTCCATGATTCCACAGCCGTCAGATCCGCGTCCTCGTCAGCCGTCAAAAGGCCCAGCACGTAGGTATAGCTGTTGGCGGCGCCGCCGGAGTAGGTCATATAGACTTTCCCTGACTTGACGAATCCGTGGGGGCCTTCGTTATTGATGGTCCCGCTCACGTTCTCCCATCCGTAGAGGGGACGGGAGAGAAGCACCGGCTCCCCGGCCAGCCTCCAGGGCGCATCTTCCTCCACCCTGGCGATGTAGAGCATGGAGCCGGTGTCCTTCGGCGTTCCTATCCCCCTGCGGTAAGACCAGGCCATGTAGGAAGTCCCGCCCGCCCTTAGGTAGGTCATGTCCAGCGTGATTCCATCTGTAGTCAGCGGCGTTCCGTCCCTGCGCACTACCTTCACAGGTTCCTCCCAGCTGTCCCGCTCCACAATCCGTCCGTCCTTTTTCAGACGCATCAGGTGGCATTGGGGCCCCCACACTTTCCCGCCCACCGCGAACAGGATGTAGAGCTCCCCGCCTATGACATGGAATTCCGGCGCCCAGAAGGTCTGTATGAAGCCCTTTTCCTCGTCCACGTCCAGAAGCAGGCGGTCTTGCGTCCCCGGCTCAAAAAGCCCTTCCACGCTGTCCGCTTCCCGCACATAGATGCCTATATCGTTCTGATTGTCATTGGTGGCCAGGAAATACCACTTCCCCTCCCAGGGAAAGATGACGGGGTCGCCCCGGCCCTTGAGCAGGGGGAAGGCAAATTTCCTGCTGCAGACCCTCCCCGTCACGGAATAGATGCCGGGAGTCCCGAAGTCTATCCCTTCCATATCCCACGCGACTGTCTTCATATCTGTGGAACCGTCCGAATACACAGCCTGTGCCTGAACGGCTGCCAGCTCCTCCGGTCCATGGACGCGAATCGTGTCCGGCAGGCGGATTTCGGTATTGTGCACCTGCGACCAGCTCTGCACGATACGATCACAGAAGGAGCGGCTGATCTCCATGCTGCTGCCCATTACTGCCTCCCCCTCCACAATGTGGCTCTCCTGTGGGACATCCTTTGCCTGCGCCCACAGAGCCTCCCACTGCTCCCCGCTTTTCTCCATCAGCAGGGCCGGCTGGAATTCCTTAAAATCTACGGTTCGCCAGAGCAGGGCATGGCCCTCTTCCCCTGCCCTGTCCGCCAGGATTCCATAGTTTCCGGTTACCAGGATCAGGATGCGGGGATTTTCCACGTACTGGGGGACGATGGTGTCCTCCCCGGAAATCTCTGCTTCCGCGAACAGGACTCCATAGTTTCCATGGAGCGCAAAGTACCGCTCTCCGTCCATGCTGTATGCCAGATGAACGCTGTATGCCAGTCCCTCCGGATAATCCCCGGGGGACGCGCTCCTGGTATAGGCCAGAAGCCTTGCACTTTTTTCCTCATAAGCTACCATATCCGCATCTCCTTCTTTCCTCCTGCGGAATAGATTCTATAATTCCCGCTCAGGGCCAGCAGCGCGAACAGGTACAGGCAGTTGTCGTAATACCGTCTGCCGCCCCGCCGCAGCGGCTGGTTCCAGAGCCATTCCACCCATCTGCGTGCCACATTCCAGTCGCTCCCGGCCTCCTCCGAGTCCTCCCTGGGCACAGCCAGAGCCCCCTGGGCCGTGGTGGCCAGCAGTCCCAGGGGATGCAGCACCGTCTTGTCCACCGGCGTGCCGTCCACCTCGAATACGCATCTCGCCGCCTCCAGATCCGTGCCCAGGAAACGCATCAGCCTAAGGGGCGCACCGTAATGTCCCTCGTCTTTGTCAAACCAGGCGCAGTCCAGGCCGATGTTGGCCGCCGTCCTATAGGCATCGCTGTAGAATCGGCCGTGGGTATCGCCCCATGGCATCTTCCTGTCCATGGGGGTTCCATCGAACTCCCCATACTCCGGGTTCATTCCCGTCACGGGATGGCAGGCCCTGGCCAGGTACCTCCTGCTGGCACATGCCGCCTGTCTCCAGAATTCCCTGTCCTCCTGATCCGCCCAGAGGGCAAAGAGCTCATAAAAATGGGGCAGATGATAGGACGGATCCGTGAAGGGGCTGCCCGGTATGAAAAGGATCTGCTTGTTCTCCCGGTTCCACATGGGCGCGCCCGGCCTGCCGTCCTCCCCCTTATGGATGCAGGCCCCAAGGATCTTGCGTGCCTCTTTAGAGTACGCGTAGATTCCCTCTCCGTCCCCCCATCTGTGCGAGGCGAAGAACAGGGCCATGGCGTAATACTCCTCTCCGTCCGGCGCGGGCCCCAAGGCGTTCTTCTCCCCGCTTGGCTTGCAGCTCCAGGCGAAGTAGCCCTCGTTCTCCCCCTGATCCATGTACATATAGGTCCTGGACCATTTCCAGATACGGTCGAATTCTTCTTTCATGTCCAGCTGGACGCACATCATCATCCCGTAGGACATCCCCTCTGTCCGGACGTCATTGTTTCCGGTGTCCTCCAGATATCCCATGTCCTCCCCCACGGGATGGTAGATTCGTTCCTCCTCGCTTCCATAGAAGAAGGTATCCGCCGCTTCCCGGAGCTTCCGGTCAATCTCCTCCTGGCTTTTTCCAATCTCCGCAAAGACATTGCGGTATATCCCTGTGTCAAAGGATCCCATTTCCATTCTCCTTTCCCTTATGCCGAAGCTTTCGGCCAAATCCTCCAAATCCATAAAATGAGAAACAGGGTTTGCGCCGCCTCGGCAGTCATGTTACAATGTTGACATGGAAGAGCATCATGTCAACTTTTGATTCCATGTGCTCTGAAGCGCACGAAGTCATGGTACAATAGTATACTCGAAATATTTTATCCTCAAGAAGGGAGCGCGCCATGAACCCAAAGCACTTATACGCACTGACCGAAAAGCAGAAGCAGGACTACCAGATACAGCCTGACGAATTCCCGGGCTTTGCTGCAAACAGCACCTCGGAAGAATATGAGTTCACCCCCTACATGGCCCAGACCACCCTGCGCTTCTGGTACAATACCCAGACCAGCGCCTTCTCCACCCACTGGCATGACGCCCAGGAAATCATCATCCCTCTGGAAGAGGAGCTTACCGCCACAGTACAGAATGTCACCTTCCGGCTAAAGCCCGGGGACATCCTGCTGATTCCGCCCGGAGAGCTGCATTCCATCGAAGCCCCTCCCTGCGGGAGCCGGTTCATTTTCCTGCTGGAGCTGACTCTCTTCTGTCAGTTCGGGAGCTTTCTGCGCACCCAGGCCCTTCTGTCGAAGCCAGTGCTCATCACGGCGGATGCCTGTCCGGAAATCTATGAGACGGAAATCTCCCTGATCATGGAGACGGCCGGCCACTACTGGAGCGACAGCCCCTCAAAGCTGCTTTTCATCTACGCTTGCCTGATGAAATTCTATGCCCACTACACAGATTACTGCACGGGCAGACAGCATACCGTTTCAGGGCACGCGGACCACATAAAAGGAAATTCAGCCTCCGACACCGTCTCCCGGCTTCTGGAATACCTGCAGCGCCATTACGCGGAGAACATTACCCTGGAAGAGATATCAAAAAAGGCTGACCTGTCAAAGTTTTATTTCACCAGAATCTTCAAGCAGCATACAGGCCAGACCTTTTATGATTATCTGAGCTTCCTGCGCATCCAGTCGGCAGAGTCCCTCTTAAAGGACACCTCCGTCCCCGTGTCGGACATAGCCGCCGCCTGCGGATACGCCAGCTCCTCCTCCTTCGGCAGAGCCTTCCGGAAATACAGGAACTGCTCCCCCTTAGAATACCGCAGCCTCCATGGCCACGGCAGTCAGTGACCGTCACGAACCGGTGCAAGTCCGGAAGGATGCACGCTCTTTGCACACTTATTCCTTTGTCGCCCCCAGCGTGACGCCCTTTACGAAATATTTCTGCAGGAAAGGATACACGATCAGTATGGGTACCGAGGCCACGATGGTCACCGCCGCGCGGATAGAGGTAGGGGTCACCGTATTGGCCACCTGCTGTCCGTTGCCATAGATGCTGGAAAGGTCGCGTCCGGACTGCATGGCCGAGGACAGAAGCTTCATCATCTCGTACTGCAGGGTGGTCAGGTGGTCGGCGCCGGACGCATACAGGAAAGTGTCGAACCACTGGTTCCAGGCGCCCACGGCGCACCAGAGAGCCACTGTGGCCAGCACGGATTTACAGCAGGGCAGCACAATCTGCCAATAGCAGCGGAAATGTCCCGCCCCGTCCACCATGGCCGCCTCCGTGAGGCTGTCCGGCAGGGACTGTATGAAGGACTTGATTACGACGATATTGTACACGCTTACCAGTCCCGGCACCACATACACCGAGAACTTATTCAGCATCCCCAGATCCTTGATCAGGAAATAATTGGGAATCAGACCGGCGGAGATGTACATGGTCACCAGGAAATAGACAGTGATGAATTTCCTGCCTACCAGCTCCCTTCTGGAGAGCACATAAGCAATCAGCGATCCCACCAGCACTCCCAGCACCGTGGAAAGCAGGGTGCGCAGCACCGAGTTCAGGGCCGCGGTGGCCATGAGCTTGTTCTTAAAGACAGATTTGTAGCTGTATGTGGAGAAGACTCTGGGGAAGAAGGTGATTCCGCCCCGCAGGGTATCCTGGGCGTCATTGAAGGACACCGCTATGGTATTCCAGAAGGGATACAGCATGACCACCACCACGAACAGCATGACGATTCCGTTGACCAGGTGGAATGTCAGGTCACCCAGTCTGTGTTTTCCGATCCTAATGCTCCAAAAATTCTTCATCTGCTCTCCCTCCTTACATCAGGCTGTTCTCGCCCAGCTTGTTGGCTATGGCATTGGTTCCGAACACCAGCAGCAGGGATATGACAGACTTGAAGATGCCCGCTGCCGTGGCCAGGGAATAATTGCCGATGCTCATGCCGTATTTCAGCACGAAGATGTCTATGGTCTGGGACACGTCCTGAAGCAGACCGCTGCCCAGGATATAGGGCACCTCGAAGCTGGCGTTCAGCACCCAGCCCAGGTTCATGATCAGCAGCACCACGATGGTGGACTTGATTCCCGGCAGGGTCACATGCCACATCTTCTGGAAACGGCCGGCGCCGTCCAGCTCCGCGGCCTCATAAAGCGACTGGTCGATGCCGGAGATGGCCGCTATGTAGATGATGGAATTCCATCCCGTCTCCTTCCAGATGTTGGAAAAGGTGGTCACCCACCAGAAATATTTCTGCTCTCCCAGCCACAGGACGGGTTTGTCGATCAGACCCAGCCCCATCAGGATATTGTTCAGCATGCCGTCATTGGTGGACAGTATGTTGGACACCAGGGAGCAGACGATAATCCAGCTCAGGAAATGGGGCAGATAGGACACGGTCTGCGCGATCCTCTTTAACCCCAGCGACTTGATCTCATTGAGCAGCAGGGCGAACACAATGGCAAAGACAAAGCTGAAGGCCAGGTTCATCACGGACATCATCAAAGTATTGCGCACGCTCCGCCAGAATTCTACATCCTCGAACAGGAACATGAACTGGTCCAATCCCACGAATGTGGAACCGGCGTATCCCTTCGCGGGCTTATAGTTCTGAAATGCCATAATCCATCCGCTCAGCGGATAGTATGAAAAGATAAATGTGTAGATCATGCATGGCACGATCATCAGGTACAGGATCTTCTGTCCTGCCATCTTTTTTAATGTTTTCTGATATTTACCCATCCCGTATCCTCTCTTTTCCGGTGACAGCTCTCCTTCCTAGGAGGAGAGCTTCCGCATACAGACAGGCGATGAGGGGATGTGACTCCTCCCATCGCCGCTAAAATCACTTCGCCATCTTCTCGGCAATCTGCTTGTCTACTTCCTGCTGATAGGAATCCAAATCGATAGCATTGAACTCTTTCAGGAAATCCTGCCAGATGGATTCGTATTCTGTCTCATCCTTTGCCAGAATCAGTCTGGGATACAGTTTCATGGTCACATCGGTAATCTTCTGGCTGGCCACTGCCGCGGGGCTGCCGTCCTCCAGATTCATGGCCCACACGGGATAGTAGGCAGGCCGTACAATGGGATCCGAGAACAGCTCCGCCGGATACTTGATGCCATATCCCTCCAGGAACTGCCTGTCGTAATCGGACTGGGATGCCAGGTACTCGTCAGGGGACTCGCCAGGGCCACAGGGCATATTGTCGGCCTTGTAGATGCCCTGCCACTTCGGGCAGTAGTTCCACACGGGCTGGCCTGTCTCATCGCGCCTCCTGGCGGTATCGTAGTTGATGGCGCGCCTCTCGGGCGTCAGCGCTTTGCCTCCGTCCTCCGTGTAGTTCCAATCAACACCTTCCTCGCCCCACTGGAGATAATCCTGCACCTCCCTCTGGCACAGCCAGTCGAAGAAGCGCATCAGCCTCTCGGGATTCTCGCAATTGATGCTGATGCCCACGCCGTTGGTGGCGGTAGGGATGCCGTTGCTCTTGTCCAGATATCCGTCCTTCACGCCGGGGTTGGTAATGGGCAGGCAGACATAGGTGCGTTCGAATTTGCCATCGGCCTTCAGCAGGTCGTTGGCGCTCTGGAAGTTCCAGTTCTGGTCATAGAAGCCGAGGACGGCCCCTGTGGTAATCTTGGAGATATAGTCGTCATAGCTCTGAGTCAGGGTCTCCGCCTCGATGATACCCTTGAGATACTCCTCATTGAGCTTTTTGTAGAAATCATGGGCGGTATCGCTGACCTGATAGAAGGATGTCTCGAAGCTGGTCTGGTCGACAAAGACTGCGCCCTCATTGCCTGCGCCCAGCAGGTTCTGGGCGGGATTCAGCAGCGCCCAGTTGCGCCAGCCGTCCGCCAGAATCTCGAATCCGCTGGTCTTCACGCCATCGATGTCGGGATGCTTCGCTATATAGTCCTCAATCAGTTTGAAGTACTCGTCCATAGTATGGACTTCCGGATACCCGGCCTCCTCCAGCACAGCCTTCTGGATATAAAAGCCGATGCTGCACTCGAAGGGCGGCGCCACCTCGGTCACGTCATTCTGGAAGGTGCCATAAATTTAGATCGGAAGAGCGTCGTGTAGGGAAAGAGTGTAGATCTCGGTGGTCGC
>NZ_CAPDXS010000180.1:0-9510 GCF_948601915.1 uncultured Acetatifactor sp.
GGTGGCGCTGACCGTGCCGTCCCCGCCCAGGCCCCAGAACTTGCAGGAGACGATGTCCTGACCCGCGGTGTCGTGGATGGGGGCAACATCCAGGGACAGGTGGGTCACATCGTCCGTGATGCCCACGGTGAAAAAGGGCTTTGTGCGGTTTTTGAAGACTGCCGCAATCTGGGCCGGGGTGGTGTCCTTGGAGCTTAGGCCGTAGCGGCCGGAGAAGATCTGAACCAGCCCGTGGGCTCCCCGGCCCGCGTCATGCCTGGCTCTGCCCGCGCTGGCCGCAGCACCGCCGGAGGCCTCTGCCCCCAGGCCGGAAGCCGTTGTGTTGCCGGGAGCTGCCGAGCCGGAACCCGCTGCCGAGCCGTAGCCCGCTGCCGAGCCGTAGCCCGCTGTCGAGCCGGAGCCCATTGCCGAGCCGGAACCCGCTGTTGAGCCGTAGCCTATTGCCGAGCCAGAGCCCGCTGTCGAGCCGGAACCCGCTGCTGAGCTGGAGCCTGCTGCCAAGCCGGAATCCCCTGCCGCATCGCAATCCGCCGCGCCTGACACCGGAATCCCCTGCTGCACCAGCGCCGCCACCACGTCCAGATACAGAGGCTCCCCGGCGGAGCCCGGCTCCCTGGTGCGGTCCAGCACCGTGATCCGGCGCAGGCCCTTCGGCAGCTTCTCCGCCAGATGGCGGCTGCTGAAGGGGCGGTAGAGATGGACGTTGATCAGGCCGTACCTTTCCTCCGGCACGCTGTCGATATATTCCTTTATGGTCTCGCAGATGCTGCCCATGGCGATGATGACATGCTCCGCCTCAGGAGCGCCATAGTAGTCGAACAGGCCGTAGTCCGTGCCCAGCCTTTTATTGATCTTCTCCAGTTGCCGCTCCACGATTCCGGGCAGGGCCTGATAGAAGGGATTGGAGGCCTCCCTGACCTGGAAGAAGATATCGGGATTCTGTGCGGAACCATACACTTTTCCGTGTGACGGGTGCAGGGAGCGGGCCCGGAACCGGGTCAGGGACTCCGGAAGGGGCAAGTTCTCCTCCGCGCCGGAAGCGTTTTCGCCATCCAGCAGCATGTCTTTTAAGTCGCAGTAGTCCCAGACCTGTATCTTGTGCAGCTCATGGGAGGTGCGGAAGCCGTCGAAGAAGTTCAGGAAGGGAATCCGCCCCTCCAGGGCTGCCAGATGGGCCACAGGGGACAGGTCCATGACCTCCTGGACGCTGCTCTCCGAGAAAATGGCCACGCCGGTCTGGCGGCAGGCATAGACGTCCGAATGGTCGCCGAAGATGGACAGGGCATGGGTGGCGATGGTCCTGGCGGCCACATGGATCACGCCCGGCAGCAGCTCCCCCGCCATGCGGTAGAGATTGGGCAGCATGAGCAGAAGCCCCTGGGAGGCGGTGAAGGTGGTGGCCAGGGAACCGGCCAGCAGCGCCCCGTGGACGGCGGACGCCGCACCGGCCTCGGACTGCATCTGGGAGATGACCATGGCCTGTCCGTATATGTTCTTCCGTCCCTGCCCTGCCCACTCGTCCACAAGCTCCGCCATGGGGGAGGAGGGCGTGATGGGGTAGATGGCCGCCGCCTCGCTGTAGGCGTAGGCCACATGGGCCGCGGCCTGACAGCCGTCCATGGTCTGGAAGGGGCGGGACGGGGTATGGGTTGTCGTGTTAGATGTCATATTCTGCATAAAAAATCCTCCGGGAATCTAATATAGAAGTTTCGCTGCTACTATCATTTCCCGGAGGCTTTCCGTTTATGCTATTTTGCTGGTGCCGGAATCAAAAGAGGAACCGGATGCGGGGCCCCGCGCGTTATTTCAGGAATCCGTTCACGATCTGGGCTTCGGCCTCGGCCTCCGTGAGCCCCAGGGTCATCAGCTTCGTGATCTGGTCCCCTGCAATCTTGCCGATGGCGGCCTCATGGATCAGCTCTGCGTCCAGATGGTCCGCGGTGATCTCCGGCACGGCGCTGATGTGGGCCCTGTCCATGATGATGCCGTCGCATTCGGAGTGGCCCTTGCAGCGGTTGTTGCCGTTGATCTTGGAGTAGAAGACCTGGCGGGAATCGTCCCTGGCCACGGAGCGGGAGATGATGTTGGCGCTGGAGTCCGCCCCGTCTAAGTCTACCTGGAAGGAGGTCTCGGCGAACTGGCTGCCGTGAGTCATGAGCTTCTCCGTCACCACGATCCGCGCCCCGTCCGCCAGCCTGGCGCTGGTGAGGCGTTTCGTGGAGTCCACGCCCTTGATCTGGACAGTCTCCATCTCCATGAAGCTGTTCTCGCCCACCTCCACCTTGGTCTCGGGATTCATGATGCGTCCGCCTGTGCCGTCGCCGCTGCCATAGTGCTTCTCCACGTATTTTACATGGGAGTTCTTTCCTATGTAAAAGCTGTGGAGCCCGTCATGGCGGCTGTCGCTGTCGCCGCTGTTGTGGATGCCGCATCCGGCCACGATGGTCACGTCGCAGTCGTCCCCCACGTAGAAGTCGTTGTAGACCATCTCCGTCAATCCGCTCTGGCTTAAGACTACAGGAATGTGGACGCTCTCCTTCTTCGTGCCGGGCTTGATGATGATGTCGATGCCCTGCCTGTCTTCCTTAGTGACAATGTCGATATGGGCGGTGGTGGAGCGCTCTACGCTTGCGCCGTTGGCCCGGATGTTGTAGGCTCCGGCGGGCATCTCGTGGAGCCCGGCCACCTGTTCCAACAAGTTTTTCTGTATCTGATCCATAGAATGTCCTCGTTTCTTTTCATGGCCCCTGATGCGGGCCGGGATGATTGGATTTCATATGCGTCACTGCCCGGCGGCAGATTGTCTCTGGTAGAACTTGCACCCTTCCGTACCCTTTAAAAGCTCCGGCAGGATGTCGCCACGCCGTCCTCTTGCCTGTACGGTGCCTTCCGCCAGCACTACGATTTCGTCTGCAATGTTCAGGATGCGCTCCTGGTGGGAGATGATGATCAGGGAATTATCGCTCTCCCGGTGCATCTCCTCGAAGACCTGTATCAGGTTGTTGAAGCTCCAGAGGTCTATGCCCGCCTCCGGCTCGTCGAATACCGACAGGGGCGTGTTGCGGGCGATGATGGTGGCGATCTCGATGCGCTTGAGCTCGCCGCCGGAGAGGCTGGCATCGATGTCCCGGTTCACATAATCCCTGGCGCACAGGCCCACCTTGGACAGATAGTCGCAGATGTCGGGGAATTTCACCCTGGAATGCTCTTCTTCCATGGAATGCTCTTCTTCCATGGAATGCCTTGCGGCCAGTTGGATCAGGTCCCGCACCTTGATGCCCTTGAAGCGCACCGGCTGCTGGAAAGCGAAGCTGATGCCCAGCTTTGCACGCTGCGTGATGTCCATCCGGGTGATGTCCGTACCGTTGTATATGATCTGGCCTGAGGTGGGCTGTTCGATGCCCATGATCAGCTTGGCCAGCGTGGACTTGCCGCCGCCGTTGGGGCCTGTGATGGCGATGAAGGCATGGTCTTCAAAAGTCAGGCTGATATCCCGGATGATTTCCCTGGAATGCTCTTCTTCCCTGGAATGTCCTTCTTCCATTTCTATGTGTTCACTGGCATCATCCGATACCTGGAAGCTGAGATTGCGTAATTCAAGCATATATGTCCTCCTGTTTATACTGCATGACGCTGAATGCTGCCTAATGTAATCATGCGATTGAACCTGTCAGCGTTATGCAGTCTGGTTTCACGGCAAGTGAAATCGTTAAGCAGTATGAGTCGCTGCGCGACAGCACCAAAGGGGTAAAGTCCCTTTAGCGCACACCATATGAGAGAAACTTTCATTCGAAAGTGCACTCATGAAAGTTCCTCTCGTGCGCTTTCGTGGCCTTACCTGAGGATGTCCTGCCGCCCGCAGACAGCCTGTGTATACAAAGGCTCTGCCTTACAGTATAGCACAGAAATCCGAAAATCAATACTGGTTATGGAAATTTTATTTTTCCATGGAAAACCCCGGAGGAATCGGGCTCCGGGGGAAAGCTCTTATATGTCTCTTCCGGTGAACACTGCCACCGAGCGGGGCCGCATGATGAACTCATGCTCAATCCGTACCTCCTGCCCTTCCGGGTAGCAGTAGCGGTTCCGTTCGTCCCCATAGGTGTTCACGCTCAGATACCAGGCCTGGCTGGGGGTCAGGGCGGGCAATGTGATCCGCACGTCCTCCCAGTGAGGGTTCACTGCCACATATACCAGGTCGTCCGCCCCCGTCGCTTTATCGTAGCCTGCGAAGCTCACGGCCAGCGTCCTGGCATCGCCCGGGATGAACACCTCCTCCGCGTTGACATTGTGGGTCAGGAGAGGCTCCATGCCGCAGACCGCATCGGGAAGCATCTTCCGGATTACAGGGTGCTTGTGCCTGTAGGCGATCATGAACTTGAAGAATTCGAACAGCTCCCGGTTCCTGTCCAGCAGGCCCCAGTCCAGCCAGGAGATCTCATTGTCCTGGCAGTAGGCGTTGTTGTTGCCGTACTGGGTATTGCCGAATTCGTCCCCGGCCAGGAACATGGGCGTGCCCCGGCTGCACATCAGCACGGCGCAGGCATTGCGGATCATGCGGAAGCGCAGGCGCAGGACGTCCGGATCGTCGGTATCGCCCTCTATGCCGCAGTTCCAGCTCCGGTTGTCATTGGAGCCGTCGGTATTGCTCCAGCCGTTGCCCTCATTGTGCTTCTCGTTGTAGGAATACAGGTCGTACAGCGTGAATCCGTCATGGCAGGTGAGGAAGTTCACGCAGGAATTGTAGCCCGCGTAATTGTTGTTGTTGTCGGAATAGAAGCCGCCGTAGAGGTCGCCGGAGCCGGAGATGCTCCAGGAGGCCTCCCAGGAGTGCCAGTAATCTCCCTTCAGATAAGCCCGCAGGGAATCCCGGTAGCGTCCGTTCCACTCCGCCCAGCGCTTGCTGGCGGGGAACTTCCCCACCTGGTAGAGCCCGCCTGCGTCCCAGGCCTCCGCGATCAGCTTCACGTTCCGCAGGATAGGGTCGGTGGCCAGAAGCTCCAGCAGAGGCGGGTTGTTCAGGGGAGAGCCGTCCTCATGCCGCCCCAGGATGCTGGCCAGGTCGAAGCGGAAGCCGTCGATGCGGTAGCTCACCGTCCAGTAGCGCAGGCATTCCAAGATCAACTGGCGGACGATGGGGTTGTTGCAGTTCAGGGTATTGCCGCAGCCGCTGAAATTATAGTAATTGCCGCCCGGCGTGAGCATATAGTACACCTTGTTGTCGAAGCCCTTGAAGCAGAAGGTGGGCCCCTTCTCGTTGCCCTCGGCAGTGTGGTTGAACACCACGTCCAGGATCACTTCTATGCCGTTGTCGTGGAGGGCCTTGATCAGCACCTTCAGCTCATTGTCCTTGTTGGCTTCCTCATCGGAGATATAGTTGGTGTTGGGGGCAAAGAAGCCCACCGTATTATAGCCCCAGTAGTCCAGGAGCTTCTTGCCGTCCACCTCCCTGGCGTTGATGGCCTCGTCGAATTCGAAGATGGGCATCAGCTCCACCGCGTTGATCCCCAGCTCCTTCAGATAGGGAATCTTCTCCATCAGGCCCGCGAAGGTGCCCGGATAGGAGACGCCGGAGGAGGGATGGTAGGTGAAGCCGCGCACATGGAGCTCATAGATGACCAGGTCGCTCATGGTGCGGGTGGACTGCGGCGCATCGCCCCAGTCGAAGCCGTCCTTGATGACACGGGCGTGGTAACAGCCGCTCTTGCGGTTGCCCCAGATCCGCTTGCCGGTGACGAAGCGGGCATAAGGATCCAGGAGCACGGAATGGGGATTGAACAGAAGCCCGTTCTCCGGCTCATAGGGCCCGTCTATCTGGTAGGCATACTCGAAATCCTCAATGTCCAGCCCGAAGACGATCATGGAATACACATCCCCTATCTTATAGGCCTCCGGAAAGGGCAGCCTCGCATAAGGGGTGGAAGCGTCCCGGTGGAAGAGGAGCAGGGTACAGGAGGTCCCGTAATGGGTGTGGACGGTGAAGTTCACGCCCACGGAGAGCGCCATGGCCCCGTGCACGTCAAAGAGGCCGGGACGGATGGGAAAGCCCTCGATTTCGTCCATGGGCGTCAGGGACGTATACAGGGCAGGGTCATATTTATGGGTAAATAGATTCAAAGTTTTGTCTCCTTTATCTGATTGGAACATCTGATTGGAACCGGGCAGCCCGGAACCCCGAAAAAAGCGGCATGGAAACAGTATATCGAAAGATAGTGGAAAATGCAAATAGAAATTTTGGGGGAAATATAGTATAATGTGTCCATATTCCTGGCAGGAAACGCCGAATGGCATAACTACTATGTGCGATGCTGTGCACATAGTATAATGTGACCAATCATATGACAAAAGATGTGACCAAGTGGAGGTTGTTATGAAGATCATGATGACAGGTTTTGAACCTTTTGGAGGGGAATCCATGAACCCGGCCCTGGAGGCGGTGCGCAGGCTGCCGGATCGGGTGGCCGGGGCGGAGATCGTGAAGGTGGAGCTGCCCACGGTATACGGACGGGCCGGGGAAGTCCTGGAGGAGGCGGTGCGCCGGGAGCTGCCTGACGCGGTGCTGTGCGTGGGGCAGGCGGGCGGCCGCTCGGGAATCCTGGTGGAGCGGGTGGCGATCAATCTGCGGGACGCCAGGATCCCGGACAATGGGGGCAGGCAGCCCGTGGACGAGGCGGTGCGGGAGGACGGCCCTGCGGCTTATTTCTCCAGCGTCCCTGTGAAGCGGATGGTGGCGGCCATTCGGGAGGCAGGGATTCCCGCCTTCCTCTCCTACAGCGCGGGGACATTCGTCTGCAACGATATCCTGTATTCCTTGCTGCACCTGATCGCCCGGGAGCGTCCCGCCATGAAGGGGGGATTCATCCATGTGCCCTACGCCACGGAGCAGACGGTGGACAAGCCCTCCGGCACGCCGGGGATGGAGCTGGGGACCATCGCCAGGGCGCTGGAGAGGGCGATTGGGGCGGTTGTGGAAGCGATGGCCGAAGAGATAGCGGAAAAACGGAATAAATAGAACGGGAAAACAAATAGTAGAAAATAATGAAAAATTTCCAAAATAATACTTGACTTATTGGGACAAAAAGGGTATGATAGTCAGTGTTGCAGGTGATGATAATGTCTGTGACATTGTGTGCGTTTAGCTCAGCTGGATAGAGCGTTTGGCTACGGACCAAAAGGTCGGGGGTTCGAATCCTCTAACGCACGCTGTGATATGCGTATGCGCATGCTTTATGGATGCGTATACGCATATTTTGGTTGAGGCGGCGGGGAAGCCCTGGGTAATGGGCACCTTTTGGCGGGAGGAAATAAGATTGTCAGAAATCATGTATAAGGACAGGCCGAATGCAATAGAGCATTCTGAGATACAGTCAGTGAAAAAATTGTTAAGCAATCAGATCATGACCGTATATCATGGAAACAAGACTGAGAATCTGACACCTAAATTTGGGTCGGGCAATCCGGACAACGATTACGGAAAAGGATTTTATGCCACGCCAAGCATGGAATTGGCCAAAGAATGGGCATGGGGGACTTATACCTCCGGCAAAAAGGGCTATGTACACACCTTTGAACTGAATGCAGAAAGCTTAAAGATACTGAATCTGACAGAACTGGACAGTATACACTGGATTGCAGAGCTAGTATACAATAGAAAGCTGAATATCCAGGACAAGGAAGTGGTACAAGACAATATAAGGATACTTCTCGATAGATACAAATTAGACACAAGCGGCTACGATATCATCATAGGATACAGGGCAAATGACAGTTATTTTGCATATGCTGAAGCATTTGTATCCGGCACGATTTACAAAGACACACTGGAAAAGGCATTGCGGACAGGGGAATTAGGAATACAGGTCTTTCTGAAAAGTGAGAAGGCATTTCAAAGCTTAAAGAAAACAGCGGTAGAGGAAGTGCCGGAGAAGTACAGAGGGTACTTTGTAAAAAGAGATAAAAGCGCGCGTGATACCTATAGGTCATTGCGCACCAATCAGGGAAGCAGAGCGGGAAGACAGACAATCTATGATTTTATACTGTAGACCGCCAGGATTTACAGTGGTGTCCCCGGGAAAGTAGTTGGCTGGCGGTCTACAGTCGGGTTGTACTGCAAATTTAACCGGTGTGCAGTATATATAGGAGTGGGCATGAGAGCGGTATTGGATGGCTTGGAAGATTTCACCTGCTACGATGAATTTTGGCTAAGCAAGGATATGGAAAATATGGGATATTTCTTTGAATATTGCGATATATACTGTAAAGAAATCCTGGAAGATGACAAGATTGTCTTGGATAAGGAAAAGTTCATAGAAGCGTTCATGAAATCGGACTGCCGGGCGCTGATGGAAGTGGGACACCCGACGCTGCTGTCGCAGGCGGCATATGATACAGTCAGGGACTTCATACAGGTAGATAACAACTATGATATAGAGATGTTCCGATTAAAAGGCAGACAGCCTGAATATAAGCATATGCAGTTATATTGGGCAGGCTGGATGTATGCATATATTCATTTTATGAGTAAAGAGCGCAGCAGAACAATCATTGAAAAACTGCCCTTGAAGGAAATGCTAATTGATTACAAGCTAGGCCATGAAATGAGTAAGGAAACATATTATCAAAAGATAGCGTACCTGATCGGCCCTCTCCAATCAGACCCTGCAGATTCTGTCTGACCCGCAGTCGAGCCATATCATGCAAGGAAGCGATGGAATAATGAATGAAAAAACATATCGGATCTTAATAGTCGAAGACGATAAATCAATATCTGATTTATTATGTATGAACCTTTCCGTCGCGGGATATCATTGCGATGCGGCTGAGGACGGAAAACAGGCGGTGCAGATGATCCATGGGAGCTCCTATGATTTGGCCATACTTGACATCATGCTTCCGGAGATAGACGGCTTTGCATTATATGAACACATGAGCACAAAGGGCATTCCGGTGATCTATCTCTCGGCAAAAACCGACATTCAGAGCAAAGTAAAGGGATTGAGGATTGGGGCCGAGGATTACCTTACGAAACCTTTTGAAGTGCTTGAGCTGTTGGTGCGGGTGGAAAAAGTGCTGAAGCGCAATGAGTGCAGCCAAAATGTCTACCGGATGGACAATGTCGCGATTCATGAAAAGGAGCATATGGTCTTGCTGGACGGAAATCCGGTAGAATTGAAGCCCATGGAATATTCTCTTCTGCTTATGCTCGTAAGGCACCCCAACATGGTATTCTCAAGGGAGCAGCTGCTCCAGGAGGTATGGGGGGATTGGTATTTCGGCGAGACGCGTACAGTCGATAACCACATCGCGATATTGCGCAAAAAATTGAACTGGAGTGAGAAAATCGTAACCGTGCATCGGGTCGGCTACAAATTAGAGGTCAGATAAATGCGTTTGAGAGGAAAAATAATTGCCATCTGCATCGCTGTAGTGGTATCGGTGATGAGCGGAGGCTTCCTCATTATCCGTAGTTCCCGCTACATAATTCCTTCTACATAACTGGTAGAATAACGC
>NZ_CAPDXS010000181.1:0-9252 GCF_948601915.1 uncultured Acetatifactor sp.
CAAATACCAAAGTGTCCGAAGGACACTTTCTGCTCTGCAGCGTTGCAAGCTTGATACCCCGTTGCTTGCAGCGGGGTATTTGATTTCCCAAGTTTCACCATACAAAATCCTTCCAGCCGTTCCACCCTGTCACCGAACATCTCCGCCATAAGGGAGCCGTCCATCTTCCAGGTGGCGATCAGGAGGATGCGCCCCTCCGGCTTCAGCACACGCCTGCATTCCGCCATGATCGCATCATACCGGCTTTCAATATGGCAAAGCGCATTGTACAGAATCACCGTATCAAACGTATCGCTCCCGAACTCCATTTCAGCGGCATCCATCTTCCGGAAACGGATATTTTCGCTGGTTTCCACCAAACCGTTCAGACGGCTGCTGTCGATATCAATACAAGCGACCTGCCTCGCATACTGTGCGGCGGATAAGGAAAATTCTGCCGTGCCGCAGGCCACCTCCAATACATCCTTGTTTTCAATCTCCTGCCTCACAAGCCGGAGGATTGCATCTGTCTTTTTCATTTTTGTTCGCTTAACCGCCTATATGGCATCTTAATTTCGTGCAGTTCTCCACTTCCCGCTTCAGCCGCTCCATATGCTCCGTCTCCGGCGGCAGGATGTCCGGCAGCTCGTATACCCTGCCCAGGCCCGCGTACTTGTCCTGGCCCAGCCTGTGGTAGGGGAGCAGGTAAATCTCCTCCACCCCTGGCAGCGCATCCGCGAACCGGGCGATGGCCCTGATTTCCTCTGGGGTATCGTTGAAAGTGGGAATCACGGGCACCCGTATGCTGAGGAACGTCTGGCCGGATGCCGCAATCTTCTTCGCGTTCTCCAGCATCAGCTCATTCCCTTTTCCGGTGAAGCGCTTATGCTTTTCGCTGTCCATGTGCTTGATGTCCATGAGGTAATGGTCCAGGTATGGCAGAATCCCCCCAATGGCCTCCCATTTCGCACAGCCCATGCTCTCCATGGCGGTGCCTATCCCCACGGCCCTGGCCGCCCGGAGCAGGTCTCTGGCGAACTCGGGCTGACAGAGGCTCTCCCCGCCGGACAGGGTCAGCCCCCCGCCGGAGCGGTGGTAGTAGGGCCTGTCCTTCTCCACGGTCTCCATGACCTCAGCCACCGTCACGTCGCGGCCGATAATCTTCGTCTTGCCCTGGACGGTCATCTCCTGGATCCCATACTCCTGGGACTCCGGGTTGCAGCACCATTTACACCGCAGCACGCAGCCCTTCAGGAAACAGATGGTTCGGATTCCCGTTCCGTCATGGATGGAATACCGTTGTATGTCGAATATCCGGCCTTTTGTCTGTAAATATTCTGTCGTCATTTTTCATCTCATTCCGCCGCGCGAGCGGCATTTCATACTTACGGTTACTGAATTCCGGCCCCATTCAGCGCCTTATCATGATACCCTTCATATACTGTGTCTCATTATGGGCTCGATATACTGACAGCTTTTCTTCTTCCGTACATCCGATCAAAATCTTGATTTCCGAATCCCGTTTCAGGCAGTCAACAGTACACATGACCGCGTCTACCCGCTTTTCCCCTGAGCCCACCCACACATCAATGCCGGCGCCATCCATGGGTGAAGTATCCTTTAAATATCCATAGTCAACCTCATAGACAAAGTCCGGATATTTCGGATGGACTGTCCCTTTTGGCCTGTCTGTCACGATTTCCGAATCCATCACCAGGGAGTCCAGCATTTTCCAAAAAGCATCATCAAAACCATTCATCCGCATTTCCCCTACAGCTTGCACAACGCCTCCAAGGCGAGAGCGAACAGCCTCTCCCTTGCGGAAACATTATTGTTCCAGCCTCTGTCGTCATAGTCCTCCGCACCGCCGATGAGGATGTCGCCGCTGTAGAGCAACTGCCCGAAGACCTTCCCCCGGAACTGGGCGATGGCCGCCATTGTTGCGCATTCCATCTCCACGGCCCTGCAGCCCTCCTCCTTCCGGTAAGCCACCATCTCCCGGGTCTCCCTGTAGAATCCGTCCGTAGACCAGGTGGCGCATTCTATGTAGGGGATGCCGTGGCCGGACAGGACTTCCCGGAAGCGCTCTATGGGCTCCTGCTGCAGCTCGATGAACCGCGCAGGCGGCAGATACTTGTACGAAGCCCCTTCGTCCCTGAGGGCCCGCACCGGTATGATCACGGCTCCCTCCGGAATGTCGTCCAGCACCCCGCAGCAGCCGCAGCAGACAATCGCCTCTACACCCTGGCCGTACAGCCAGTCCGTCATCATGGCGATGGAGCCGGAAGCCACCACCGCCTGCACGGCACAGACTTCCGTCCCTTCCACTGTAAATCGGTATGCATGGAAGTCCTTCATTTCGGAAACGTAGGTCCCTATCTTCTCTCCCCCATATCTCTCTACCGCGCTGTCAAGCACCTCTTCGAAGAATGTGACCAGGCAGAGTCTCGGGAAACGCCTGAAACCGCCCCCGCCCTCTCCGTCCCTGTCCGCTTTGGATGCGTTCCTGTCCGGATTGATGACTGCGGTTTTTTCCGTGCTGTATTCCAGGATCGGATATTCGTGTTTTACTATCATTTTCTTCTCCATTCTGTCATCCTTATAGGGACAGTCTGTACCTGCATGATTGATAACTTTATGCCACGTAAAAGTGCTACAAAAGGTATTGATAAGCTTGATAATATCCGTTAATCTGTTCCCCTGTGCAGGCGAGATTATGTTCTCCACGATAATCTTCCAGCACTTCTTTACTAATCAGTAACTCCGACAATACATGAGCGTTTTTAGGGTCTTCCATTGTAAAATTCGTATACTGTATCGCTCTGTCAAAAAACATATCTCTCTTATCCAGATCTGCAGAAAATTTCAGTGCCCGTTTTACCTCATTTCCAATGTTTATCATCTGCTGCACAAGGGATAACTCAAACCACTTTTCATTCAAAACTGAATCCATTTACAAATTACCTCCGTTGCTCTTGCCATGATATCCGCATCCAATATTCCCATTCCGCCACGCGGAAAGCCATGAAGCTGATTATTATGGATATTGATGAAAGAATCATATTCCAAAATATCACCCATTGACTGGTTCTCAAGCCACAAATTAAATCCCCACATGTCAATTTCTTTTGATCCCCGCTGTTCTTTCAGATAATCAGCCAGTTCATAATGCATATCTGCATCCAGCGCAACCAGTTCTTGATTCAGGTCCACAACTCCTTTCACAAACCCGTTTGCATATGGCTTTATTTCATTCAATTCTTTTACTGTATATGGTTTATCCAAAATAATCATTTCTCTAATCCCCCAGTAACCTGTCTAAAAAACATTATTTCAAGAATGATGATTTCCCGCCGCAGTCTTCTCTGTCCCCCGCATCACACATGCGGTTCCTTTCAGAACCCCTGCTCCGTCCTGCGGATAATATCGTCCTGCAGGGACTTGGACAGCGTCGTGAACAGCGCGCTGTACCCTGCCACCCGCACCACCAGGTGGGCGTACTTCTCCGGATGGGCCTGGGCATCCAATAGGGTCTCCCTGTCCACCACATTGAACTGCATATGGCTCCCCTTCTGGTCGAAATAGGAGCGGATCAGCGCCACGAAGTTCTCCAGCCCCTTCTCTCCGCTGAGCGCCGTGGGATGGAATTTCTGGTTGAACAGGGTGCCGTTGGAGGCGATGCCGTGATCCAGCTTGGACACGGAGTTTGCCGCCGCAGTGGGGCCGTACACGTCCTTGCCCGCCGAGGGGGACACGCCGTCCGCCACGGGGGTATGGGCCAGCCTGCCGTCCGGGGTGGCTCCGGTCTGGGCCCCCAGGGGCACATTGGCCGACACCGGATACAGCCCCGCCTGGAACTGGCCGCCTCTGGGATTGCGGTAGTTCAATAGCGGCCTGGTGTAAGTGTACGCCACATCCCTGGCGAACATGTCCACCTCCTCGTTGTCGTTGCCGAACTTGGGCACTTCGTCTATCATGGCCCGCAGCTCCTCGTATCTCTTCTTCTCTTCCGCCGGAAGCTCCGCGTTCATCACTGCCGCAATCATGCCCGCAACCTGGGCTTCGTCCACGGCCATGCCGTTTCTGTCCATTTCAGGGAGATTCACCTTGCGAATCTCCCTCAGAATCTCCGTCACGATTTCCCCGGCGCTGACGGCATCGAAGCCCTGGCCGTAGTTCATGGCCAGCGCCCGCTTGTACTCCGCCAGAGTCACCTTCTTCTCGTCAAATACCAGCTTCTTGATTGCGTACAGCGAGTCCGCCATGTTGGCGATGCCGAAGCCCTGAGGCCCGGTAAAGTTGTAGACGGCGCCGCCCTCCTGGACGCTCTTCCCCCGCTTGATGCAGTCGTCCACCATGCAGGACAGGTACGGCAGGGGGCATCTGGTGGCATGGGCCACATCGATGGCATTGTCCGCGTTCACCAGCAGGGAGATGTTGTAATCCATCTGCTTCTTATAGGCATCATAGAACTCCTCAAAGGTAGCCATGTCCTCCACGGCCCCGGTCTCTATGCCAATCTTCTCGCCCTTGTCCCAGCCATTGGAGAACACCAGCTCCAGGGGACGGCACATGTTGTAGAACGCCGCGTCATGCCAGCCCTCCGTCTTCCCCGCTTTCTGGGGCTCCACGCAGCCGATGATATTGTAGTCCCTGGCGTCCTCCAGGGTAAGGCCTCTGCTCAGCAGCGAGGGGATAATGACTTCATCATTGTAGTACGCAGGCAGACCGATGCCCGTCCGCGTCAAATCTGCCGCCTTCAGCAGCAGCTCGTGGGGCGACTTGTTCCACACCCGGATGGAAAGGGATGGCTGGGGCAGGAACACATGCTTGGAGGCCGTGATGCACATAAAGCTCAGGTCATTCGTCACATCTAACCCCTCTTTGTCCTGTCCGCCCACAATCAGGTTCTGGAACAGGCTGTAGCCCGCGAACCCTTCCGCGCTGGCGGCGTCACGGCATTTGTTCAAATCGTTCAATTTCACCCAGATACAGTCGATCAGCTCCTGGGCGGATTCCCTGGTCAGCCTCCCGGCCTCCAGGTCTTTCTTATAGTAAGGATACATATACTGGTCAAAGCGCCCCGGGGAGATGGAATGCCCGCTGGACTCCAGCTGCAGGAGCTGCTGCACGAACCAGAAGCTCTGGCAGGCCTCATGGAACGTGGCGGCCCCATGCTCCGGCACCCTTGCGCAGTTGGCCGCGATCTGCAGCAATTCCTGTTTTCTGGCAGAATCCGTGCAGGCAGCCGCCTCCTTCTCCGCCAGCTGCGCATACCTGCGGGCATACCGGATCACGGCCTCGCAGCTTAGGATGGCAGCTTTCAGGAACTGGCTCTTGGTGCAGTAATCCCCGTCTCCGGGATTGCACCTGTCCAGCTCCTGCCGTATCTCCTCAATGATCCCTCTGTAGCCCATGGCCAGCACCTTGTCGTACTGGACGGTGACATGGCCCACGCCGTTGTAGAAATAGTTGCCGGGGGTGAAGATGTTGTGCTCGATGGCTTTCTTCGTCTCCTCTGTCATGAGGGCGGTGGCCAGGTCGCTTGTCGTCTTCCCCTCCCAGTAGGCATCCGCCGCAAGCAGCTCCTTCTTGGTCTGGTCCGCTATGTAGAAAGGATCGGCTTTCCGCTCCGCCACGGTCTCGAACTCCGCCTCCAGCCATTTGTAGGAGAATTCCGGATAGGTCTGGCAGCCTCTGGGGGCGATGGTACTGCTGCCCACCACCAGCTCTCCCTCCCTGATGATGATAGGGATATTGTCCAGGATATGCGCGAAAGCCAGGGCCCGCCGCATGATGACGGGCTTGTCCTCCGTGGCCTTATAGGATTCCGTGATCAGTCTGGCCCTGGCGGACTCAATCTCTGGCATCTTGGCGTAGAGATGCGCCACCAGCCTGGGGATCCTGTCCGTTTTGGGGATTTCCTGTGTGTAATATTTTGCCATGGGTGCTCCTTTCCGTACTGTCTGCTTTACATGCTCTTTACTATCTCATTCTTTTGATTTCTTGTTCTCTTCGCTTCGGTCTGCAGGCTCCGCCCACAGATGCCCTTATCCTCCAGTATATGCCTCCATGGCTCTGATGTCAATGAATCTAACACTGTTTTCTATTATTTTTTTGTGGATTTATTTTGAATGTTGTTGTTTTTATGCACGAATACACACTTATGACTAATAAACATACTGCACCTCTTCCAGAATCCCGGACATGGTGGCATATATCACCGGGATGGTCTGCGCGGTGAACCGCAGCGATGGGCCGGAGACACTGACAGCGCCGATGATTTCTCCGGACAGGCCGAACAGAGGGACCGCCACGCAGGAAATCCCGAATTCATGCTCCATATTGTCGGTGGAATATCCTCTCTTCCGGATTTCCTCCAGCTCCTCCAGAAGCTTTTCCTTCAGGAAATGGAATTTCCCCGTGCCGACCATGGCCTGAATTTCCCGGCTGCGCAGAATCCGTTTGTAGGGATAGGGGCATTCATAGATCCCCAGGCGGATATCCGGATTCAGTCTGTCCAGAAGCCTGTAGAAATTCTCTGTCCAGACTTCCTCCGGATCCTCCGGACCGGCAAGCCTGTTGGACAGAAGGAGATAGAAGATTTCACTGGACTGGCATCATCACCGGCCAGACACCGCCGGGAAATTTTTCTGCAAAATCCATATTAACCCCTTTCATGCCGCGTAGCTTTCGCGGCTCCAGCTCTCCCATTCTCCTTATTTCCGTACGATCCACAGCTCGCTGACGGCGAATGCCTTCAGCGTCCCGTATACCTGCCATTTCAGCCTGAGCGTCCCGTCCGCATAGCTGCTCTTCGGCAGATCATATTCCCACACCGCGCCGCTGCTTATCTCCGGTCTGGGAATCCTGTCGGCAAGCAGCGTGTCCCCGGCATAGAAGCGGCATTCCGTATCCTCTTCTGGCCTCTGCATATGATGGACCGCCTTCAGGAATGCATTGGGATAGAAGACCTTCAGCCTATATTCCTTTTCCGGATCCAGGCCGTCAAAGGTGACCTCCAGGGGAGTCCCGTACAGCGCGGTGGCATTCCAGGCCCAGCTCAAGGGCATGGGGAATTCGTCATGCCAGCCCCGCATCTGATGGAACATACCCATGATGCTGTAAATGCTGTGATCCTTCAGAGGTGTTTTCAGATAGCCGGGATCCTCCTCCCAGGTTCTGTACTGGGTCACATGGGCAAAGCCTTCCGGCGTGCCCAGGCTGCAGTAGATGCCCCCTTCCCCCGGATCCTCACGGGAAATGCATGCGAGCAGCTCTCCCACCCTGCGCTCTTCATCAGACTCCTTTTCAATCTCCTTCATCCTGCCCATCAGATACTGATAATCGTTCAGCGGCATGCCGGCGGTCTCCAGGTAAGCCCCTCTGATCCAGCGCTGCCCGCGGTGCCATGTGACCGTCAGCTGAATCTTGCAGTTTTTATAAAGCTCGTCTGCCAGCTTCTGCATTTCAGACAGCACTTCCTCCATGGCAGGGACGTCTCTGGAAAGGTTCAGCGCGCTCCTGGCTTCCTTTATGGCCGCTTCCGAGCCAAGCTGCGCCGCCCGGGCAAGAACTTCCCTGGCCTTTTTCTCATTCTCCTGATCCGCCGCGTATTTGTGCTTTGTCCAATAGTCGCTGAAAATGCGCAGTTTGATCATCTGGTAGCGGTAGTTGTTCCGGGTCTTTTCATCCGCTTTATCATCCAGCGCGCACATGTCGCGGTATACCCTGTCGATTCCGTCATTCGCAAGAATCGGGCCCGCCCAGTCGTCCTCCGAGCGCAGCACCAGATCCGTAAGCTCCTCCGTAATCTCAGAATCGATGAACAGCCGGACATAATCCCGGATAGTATCCGCCGCCTCCGTCCTGCTGTCAAAATCCTGGTCGCACCAGATGACCTTGTTGATATCGTCATGGATGCCTTCGGAGTAGGTGATCGCGCCGCATGTGTACGGCTCAATCATATTGTGTATGTATTTCATGGCCTTCGGTCGGGCGCTGTTCCCTTCCCGGCCCAGCGTCATCGCAAAGGCGTTGTCCCACATGGGCACCGGGAACTGGCAGTTCGTGTTATGGGAGATGTCCGGATAATTGCGGATATTGTGCCTGTATCTCTCCGGCAGCTTATCCCGCATCTCCATAATCTCATGCTGCTCCCAGGGTGCGAAGCAGACACCGTCGATCCAGTCCGGCTCCTTTGCAATCAGATTGTAAAAGTCATCATACCATCCCGGTTCCGGCTGAAAATGCTGGGGAGCCACCCAGACCCCCGCATGGGGATGGTATTTGCGCATGATCTTCGCGCACTCCTCCGTGACCTGCATGGCCCTGTCCGGCCAAAGGGAGCCGGGATCCCCCAGCGGAACCAGAATCGCGTCCAGATAAGGGATGGAGGAGAAAATCAGCTCCCTCTCCTGCAGCTCCCTGTACAGGCAGTCTAAATCGTCATAGTCTTCCCCCACGTTAGGATACCACAGCCATACATCCATATGGTAGGAATGGATGATCCTGGATACCTCGATCATCAGCCGGAAGGGATCCTCCACAAAGGTGGAAGAAAACAGGGCGTCGTCCGTCTTCGGCGGCAGGAGCTCTATGGCGTTGGCTCCGAACAGGGCCATGTCCCTGATATAGCGCTCGAAATCCTTCACAGTCCAGGCGCTGTAGGTATTGTTCTTATCCCGAAATCCCAGCTGATGGCCCCGCAGCGGATATTCCGGTGTCATGCTCACGCCGTCCAGCTCCTCCGGGCACAGGATTCTCCCGTTTTTGGCCGCGACTCTGCGGAGAATCCGGGCGCAGCCGTAGAATTCGCCCCTCTCGTCCTTCCCCAGGACAATCAGCCGCCTGCGGCCTTCCCCGCCCGCGATTCTGATGCGGAAGCCCTCCTTTCCCGCCTCAGGGATATCGCGGAACAGCTCCAAAAGGTTCTCTCCATAAGCCGCCGGATTTCCTTCATTATAAAATTCTATGGTGTCCGCCTCGGCGGATACGGCGTTGCCGCGAAGGTCCACGCCGCTCCGTCCCGCAAGCTCCTCACAGAAGACATCCACGGTCTTTTTCTCAAAGACAGTCATATAAGGTGTTTTCGGAACAACAGCAGTCGCCAGATCAAACATAACCTCACCTTTCTTTGTTTGACATATGCCGGGATACTTTGACGACATCCCGGCATATATCCTGAATCAGCTATTTATACTGCTTAACGCTTTCATTTGCCGTGAAACCAGACTGCATAACGCTGACTGGTTCATTCGCATGATTACATTA
>NZ_CAPDXS010000182.1:0-9012 GCF_948601915.1 uncultured Acetatifactor sp.
GCCCGCCCGTAAATTTTACGGGAACATATCGTCATAAAGCGGGCTCAGTGTGGGAATGGAGGGCTGGCCGGGAAAACATAGTCCTTAAGCAAAAGATGGGAGAGGAGATAACAGCAAAAAGCGTATGAAAATAATGCACTGTGTGGATTACGGGAATTTCCGGCGGTTAGTATTATTTGGGTATACTATAAGACAAACTATGAACATGGGAGGGATTCTATGGAACAGAAGACACTGGGCAGGCGTATCCGGGAGGAGAGGCTGAAGCTGAATCTGACACAGGAGAAGCTGGCGGAGGATGTAGACCTTTCCATGGCGTATATCGGGCAGATTGAACGGGGAGAGCGCAGCCTGACTTTGGATAACCTGGTGGCGGTGGCGAACCGGCTGGGCGTCACGGTGGATTACCTGCTCTCGGATTCCATCACTGCCAAAGACGATGCGGAATACCTGATATTGCGGCAACTATTAAACGGCAGGACGAAAGAGGAGAGGGCCCTGGCAGTGAATATGGTGAAGCTCATGTTCGGGTATCTGGATAGAAGCCTGTGAACCACGGCGGTGCTTCTGGCCAAAGAACGGCATCCAGGCCGTGTAAGGCCTGGATGCTTCGTTCCTGGCTGCCCGGAGAGGGCTGTGGGTTCCGGGCAGGCAGTACCTTTTGGAATCCCGGAAAATCCCCGGGGCGGCTCCTCAGGCTTCCCTACCCGAACATCTGCGGTAAAACCGGATAAATTCCTTACCCGTCATGGTCTCCTGCTTCACCACCTCCGCGGCCAGCGTCTCGATGAGCTCCTTCTTGTCCGCCAGAAGGCCCCGGGTTTCCTGATAGAGCTGTTTCAAAAGCTTGTTGACCGCCTGGTCGCTCTGCTCGCGGAAGGTCTCGGAGCAGTTGTATGCGCTTGCGTCGAGATGCTGCGCTGTGGTCTGGCAGAGGGCCATGAATCCGAATTCTTCCGTAAAGCCCAGACGTTCCACCATCATGCGGGCCCAGTAGGTCGCTTTTTCCATATCTCCGGAGGCGCCTGTGGAGATATGCTCCTTCCCGTAGACGATCTCCTCGGCGACTCTTCCGCCCATGGAGGAACGGATGCGAATCTGGAAATCCTCTTTCGTCCAGAGGCTGCTCTGGCTGGGCTGCACATACCCCAGAACGTCGCCTCTCGGGAGGGAGGTGATCTTCTCGAAAGGCTCGCGGCCGGACAGGATCTCCACCAGCGCGTGTCCCACCTCATGGACGGAGACGGCGAAGCGCCCCTTGTCGTTCTTGCCCGTGTTGGAGCCGCTGTCCTTGTCCACGGGGTGCGGGTCGCCCACGGTGAACCGCTCCACCGCCTCGTAGAGATTGCGGTAGAGGAACCCCAGCTCCTCGCTGTCCCCAAAACGAAGTTCCCTTTGCTCCAGCGGCTTCCGGGGCAGGTGCAGTTCCTGATTGTACATGATGAACGCAGTGTTGATGATGTTTTCGATATCTCCGGGCGTGCGTCCCGCGGTGAGCTCCGCGGTTTCCTCCGCCAGTTTCAGGATGCCCCGGCTCTCCGCCTCGGAGAGGACATGCTCGCCCTTCTCGTTGGGTTCCGTGCCAAACTGCACCAGGATCCCACAGCGCGCGCGGATGCTCTTCTCCGCCAGCTCGCAGCGGGCCTTGCTGTCCGGCAGCGTGAAGAACAGCTTCTTGTCGATTCTGCCGGAGCGGGTAAAGGCAGGGTCCAGGGACTCGTAGGCGTTGGTGGCGGCAAGGATGAACACATTGGACCGCTGCTCGATGCCGTCCATCTGCCTGATCAGCTCGATGAAATGAGAGTAGTTCCCATTCTCAAACCGGTTCTTGGCGATGGCGTCCACTTCGTCGATGAAGATTACACACACGTCGTAATCCTCGGCCCTGTCAAAAATGCTTCCGATGAAGCTGACCGGCATGGTGGTGATCTCCGGAGCCGACAGGGACATGAAGCCCACCCGCTTGTTGGAGGTCTCGGAGCCTTTCTCAAACTTCTTCTGGAGCTCGCCTGCCATGGCCCGGGCGATGAAGGTCTTGCCCACGCCCGGAGGGCCCAGCAGCAGCGCGCCCTTGGGAACAGTGATGTGATAGCGGTCGTACAGGAGCTTCTCCGCCAGCATGTCAATGATGCTCTGCATGTACGCGATCTGGTTTTCACAGCCCACCAGATTTTCGAAACGGGTCTCGATGTCGGAGATCATCTGGATGCGCTCCGCATCATTGGTATTGGCGGCGTAAGCGGTTCCGCCCTTGCGCCGGACCGTGTCAAGCTGGCGCTTCACGTCCCGCTTGATCGAGGCCATGATGGTTTCCATCTGCCCGGTGATTCCGTTGTCCTCCGTGCTGTCGAAATCAATGCCGTCCATGCAGCGCCCAAGGAAACTCTCAACGCCCGCGTAGTTGGCGAAATACGGGGAATTCTGGGGCTGGGCTCCCCACATGAAGAATCTTGTGAGCAATGCCTTCTGATTCTTGAACAGCTTCGTCAGAATGTCGCATTTCTTAGGATCCACATTTCCCTGCTGGTCTTCCAATTCCCTGATGAGCTTGCTGTACAACTGGTCTTTTGTGGGCGGTGCCAGCAAGACCCGTTTCAGGCGCCTGTAGAGCCCCTTGTTCTGGCTCAGCATCAGGCGGATTTCATCCTCGTAGCCTGCAATCCAGATGGGAGGGATACCGGGCTTTATATATCTCTTTCCCCCGTTGACCGCCCCTGTCTCAAAATCCACCGATAACGTGAGCCTGTCGCCGCCGCTGCCGCCGGTGGACGCATCGACCTTGGTCCTGCCCGTCATCAGCGGAAGCAGAAGGGAGACCGCCTCCCGTCCAAAGTCGTCTGACATCAGCTCGTAGGCCTCGTCCACAAAGAAAATCGCATCCTCCTGCGCCGCCTGCAGCAGCTTGCTCAGAACCTCATACTTTGTCCAGCCCTCATAGGCTCCCTTCAAATCCGACGGGGAATACTCCCGCACCTCCTTGTGGAAGATGGATGCCCCCAGTTTCTTCGCTATGCTGGTTTTTCCTGTGCCGGCCTCGCCGATCAGCGCGATATTCGGAATCTTTCCGGTCCTGTTGAACTCATTCTTCATCTCCAGAGCCAGGGAGAGGATGCTCTGATCCGGCACCATATCGCCATATAACAGCGATTCCATCTCCTCACGGCTGATTTGCTCCAATCTGGCGGGATCCATGATGAGCCGGTGCACACCGAAGCGGAGGATGGCTTTTTTGACGGCCTTGTAGAGTCCGCAGTTCTTCATGAAGCTGGAGAAATCTTCTTGAAAGAGGGCTCTTTCAGGGAGCTCTTCGCCGGGGAAGGAGTCCCGTTGCCTCAGTTCGCTGAGGCTTGTGCAGTAGGGCTCCTTCTGGGTGGGAGTATTTACGGTGATCCCAAGGGAGTATTGCTGCGGTAAAAGGGAGACATCTGTCTTACCCTCGAAAAAGACCGCTTTCAGCACGTTGATGCGGGCGCCGGTTTCAAAGCGGCTGTAGTCCATAGTATAATGACCCTCAGTGTTAAGGGGAGAAATCCACTGTGCAGTCAGCTCAAAATCCTCTGTTTTGGCAAAGAACCGGTCCTCCTTGCCGACAATATGATTGAAGACGATGCCGTCTGCTTCGTAGGTTTCCGCGCCGGAGAACGCGCTGCGGAGGGCGCAGAGATAGGCGTGGTACAGGGTGGCGGCGGATTCTTCCGTCAGGCTGTCCGGATCCGGCAGCCGCGGAGGCGTGAAAACGACGCCGCTGTACTTGCTTTTGGCAATGCCTTGATTTTCAATGGTGTACTGGTAGGCTCCGTTGACGTTTCTGAAGATTACATCCATGTAGGGCAGGGCCACGTCCTGCTCAGGGCTGGCGGCCAGCGTTTCGTAGTCATCCGTTGTTGCATGAAAGATTACCGTGTCCTTCGTCTTGCTGATCATCCGGCACATCTTTCCGTTTAAGAGCCGACAGAATGTCACATCTTCCCCGTCTGTTTCCAGGAAAACGTGAAAAAATACATCGAAATCTAAGCTATAATAGCTATCGGGAATCTCCAGGGCGGTCTCTTCATCAATGCGCTCAACCCACTGGCTCACACTGTCGGGATACGCACCCAAGTACAGCCGCTTTTCGTCCGCTTCTACAATACCGCCGGACAGGCCGCAGGAAATCTGGCCGGGCATGTCGTAGGGATCCGGGTCGTACCCGAAGGAGTCGAACCCGAGGAAATACACGGTTACATCGCGGCCGTCCTTTTTCGCCGAGCACCTCACCGGGCACGCATAGATCGTTCCCTGTACCGCCTCGAACTCTTTATACAGGATTTCCAGATTGGAGACATCCGTGTAAACCGTGTCCCGATACCGGATTTCTCTGACGGTGGCTTCGGGAACCGCGCAGTAATACAACAGCGTGGAGAGGGCGGCAAACTCATCGCAGGGAACGGTGAAATCGCCGTCGGTCCCTGCGACGATCCGACATGCGCGGTCCGCTGAACCATTGCTGTAGAGCGTCTGCCTGTCGGGGGCGAGACGATTCTTCCACTCCTCCACGTTGTTGTAAAAGTCGCTGGAATCTCCGGCAATCTCCAGATGCACCGCGGAGACCGGGGAATTGCTGTCCTCCGGCTGGGGGACAATCAAAATGCTGTACTGCTTTGTTTCGCCATTCACTGTGTCTTTTTCCTCCTCAACTCTTTTTCTGATTTGCTCCGGCGTCTCGGCTTTTGCAGCCTTATTCAGCCCATCATAATATTAGTATATAGCAGATAAAAAAACAACTGGTAGCATAACAAGCTGCATTGTATTTACCCGGAATGTATCCCTTCGGAAGGTCATCCGCGCCGGAGAGGTCAGTATGACCTTTCCGCCATTTCCCGCACACGCTGGAAGGAGACTGCCGCCTGTGGGCTCACTTCCATCTCCTCCAGATTGTCAAAGGCCCAGCGGAACGCAGCCGGGATACCGTCGGGAGCCTCTTCGTTGAAGTTTTTGACTGTCCGGCGGGGGCTGCAGGTTCCGGACAGGCAGTAGCGTTTGAAATCCATGAAAACGTCCAGGCAGCTCCGCCCCTGGTTCTCATGGAAGGCGGGCTGCAGCCGAAACGCCCCGCCCACGTCCCCGGGAAACTGCGCCTGATACCCTTCGTCCAGACGGAGATAGTCAAAGCAGCAGCAGCCGTTCGTCTGCCTGTAAGCCTCTTTCAGCAGCCTTCCCGCCTTCTCATAGGCTTCCCTGTAATTCTCCTTCCCTGCCAGGAAAAAGATACAGCCGCTTCCCAGGTGGATGGCCAGCGGAATGTAGAGATACCTTCCTCCGCTCTGCTCCAGGATTTCCCGAAGGCCGTCGGCCTGGGACAGCTCCAGCATGCAGAAGCCCTGGCTGTCCGTATGCCAGTCTCCGGAGTTCTCCTGGCCCCCCAGGTCTTTTCTGTAGAACTCGTAGCCCTCGCCGCTGTCGCAGTATGCCTCGAAAAGGCGCAGGGAAAAGTCCTGTTTCCTGGGCTCTCTGGGCGGATTCTCCGCCTTGTCCTTTCTCCCCAGGGGATATCCGCTGTCCTGCAGCCAGGTCTTGACCTTGATGTGGACTGCCATCCGCTCCAGACGGGCGGTCAGCCAGGGCAGATAGTCCTCTTTCCGGATCGTCTCCCCGTTCCTGTTCTTCACGGAACGTTTCAGATTGTGGAGCCGGGCTGCGATTTCCGTGCCTCCGGCGCCCCGTTCCTGGCGTATCAGCGCTGCCGCCTCCGCCAGCTTCTTTTCCACGTTCGCCTTGACTGCCAGGTCTTCGCCGGCCACGCCTGTCTTATGCAGCAGCCTTTTCAGCCACAAATGGGCGTTGGCTATGCTGTTGTCTTTATAATAGATGTCCCGCACCGCCAGATATTCCACCAGCCACAGGTAATAGTCCGTGTCGGTGATCAGCCCGGCTCTGTAAGCGGCATCTCTCAGCCATAGCTCCTCCCAGAAGTCCCGGCGCTCTTTGCGGCCCTTTTCCGGAACCGTTTTTGTCAGCAGCCCTTTAGCCCAGGCCGGATGCTCCGCCATGGCCGCCGCAAGCTGCTCTTTGATGCGGGACTCGTCCCCGGGCTTTAGGGGCTGCTTCGCCAGATGCCAGGGGTAGTCCCAGCTCCCGGGCCGGCTGTTGGGGCAGAACGGGGCCATATATTTCTCCAGCGGGTTGGGAGACTCATGGCCGTCCCCGGCCAGGTGCTCCGAGAGCGACCGGTCAAGGCGCTTGAGCAGTCCCGAGACGCCCTCTGCCCAAAAGGCTCTGTAGAGAAAGGATTTTTCCCGTTTGTCGTCATATTTGCACTGGTAATCGTAGATGATGTCGCTGTAGAAGGCTCCGCGGATTCCGTTCACAGATTCTCCCATTGCAGCCTCCTTTCATAGTTGCCCGCCTGCCGGCAGGGGCCGTCGGAGACGCGGCTGTATACGTCCAGCGTCTTATCGGTATCCGCCAGGGGGGAGAGGTTCCGTTCGGCCAGATACAGGCCCACGATTCTCTCCAGTTCCTGATAGAAGTCCCGCAGCACATCCGGCCTGGCCTTCTCGAAGGAGGCCGTGAACCGCCTGCAGGCTTCGAGGTACTCGGCTTTACAGGCAAAGCTCAGGGCGAGGGATGCCAGGTAGTCCGCCCTTTCATACTCCTGGGCCCACTGCTCCATCGCGGCGGCTTCGAATTCGGCCTTGGTCTCGAAATCAGGGAACGGATAGGGGTCGTTGTCATCCTCATAAGCGTCATAATCCCCATAAGCATCGTAATCGTCGTAATCGTCAAAATCCTCATAAGCATCATCGTCCTCATAGCCGTCGCCGCCATCGGAGCCGTCCTCATAGCTGCTATTGCTGTCCGTGCTGTCCGTTTCAGCCTCATCGCGGCAAGCCTTCAGCTGCGCCGTTTCTTCCGCCCGGACTGTCGCGTTCGCCGGGGCTGCCGCGTTGTCCGGAGCCGTTTCCTCGTCCGGGGCTGTCGCTTTTGCCAGGGCTGCCACTTTGCCAGGGGCTGCCGCGTTGTCCGGAGCCGTTTTATCGCCCAGGGCTGCTGCTTTGCCCAGGGCTGTTTCATCTGCCAGGGCTGCTGCTTTGCCCAGGGCTGTTTTATCTGCCGGGACTGCTGCTTTGCCCAGGGCTGTTTCATCTGCCGGGACTGCTGCTTTGTCCGGAGCTGTTTCTTCCGCCCGGACTGTGGCTCTCGCCTGGGCTGCCGCGTTGTCCGGAGCCGTTTCCTCGTCCGGGGCTGTTTCCTCGCCCGTGGCTGTCTCTTTGTCCGGGGCTGTCTCTTTGCCTGGGGCAATTTCTTTGTCCCTGCTTCCCTGGAAAGCGCGCGAATGGTGCCTGATGTAGATTCGTTTCATATTGCCCTCATTCGTCAGGCGCTTCAGGTTGTTCTGGCGTTTCCACCAGGGGCTCAGGGCGCTGTCGTCGGTGATCCTCTGGGGATCCACAAGGGTCTTGTAGAGATGGAAGCCGAAGTGCTCGTCATAGCCCTCGTACAGCTCGTTGCGTTTCCCCCCATCGGGCTCGGCCATGACGCACCATCTTCTGGTCAGGCGCCTGGCCTGTTCCAGCAGGAATGCAAAATCCGTCCGCTCTTTCTCCACAGAGCCGTAAGGATAGGCTTTCGCATACGCCCCCTGGCACAGGCTGCACCGCATGACCAGGTAGAGGTAGAGGCCGTACAGCTCCCGCCGCTCCCGGATATAGGGCTCCGCCAGGCTCTCCCCGGTGCTCGGATCTTTGTCCGTGCTTTCCCGCAGGGTCTCCACCCAGCGCTCCACAAGCTCTTCCACCAGACCGCAGAGCTTCTCCTGGCTGAAGTCCCCCTTGCTGTCCGTGATCTCCTGCCGGAAGGAGAAGCCGTGCCCCTTCATGTGGCCTAAGAGCCTGTCTGTCACTTCCTCCATGCAGGCAAGGTTCTTTCGGTAATCTTCCTGTTTTCCCTGAAAAAATTTCATGTCTTTCCCACCTTTCTTTTCCGGAATTTTTCCTGAAATCTACAGAATCACCGGTCGTGATTCATGCCGCACATTGTAGGGATCATACTCCTGAGCGCCCTCATTGCCCCTTTCCGTTCTGCATGGCAGGGCGTCCGCCTGCCGTACATTTCCTAGGGCAGATCATTCCATAGAGCAGATGTCTGAGGCCGTGAGTACAGCGGTCGCCGGACATGTTCCCGCCCTGGACAGAGGGTCATATTCCGGCGGCCATGAGTACACTATATCAGATAGCCGCCTTCTTGTCTGTAAATTTTACAAAAGCAAGCCGCCGGAACCCGCCGCTGATAAGGAATTGTCTTTCCGACAGTTCCTACCGGAAGCCTATGGGCGCGGATTTTTTTCCCTCCTGTCTCTCCGGTATGGCCTGCATATTGTCCGGCAGGGAAAAATCCTCTTCCCCAAGGATAAAATCCTTTACCGCCCCGTCGGCGGCTTCCGCCCCTTCCCCGTAGACCCGCAAGGCATAGCCCAGGATCGCGTTTTCCACCAGATTCCTGCAGAACCGCCCGTTCCCCGCGTCGGAACGGTGCTTCGCCTCCCCGCAGAGGGAGACCGCCTTTTCCAGCGCCCGGGGGCAGAGGGAGAAGCCGCGCTTCTGCGCCTCTAAGGTGACGATTTGCGCCATCTCGTCGGTAGAGTAGTCGGGGAAGCTGATGCGGAAGGGGACGCGGGATCTCAGCCCCGGATTCATGGAGAAGAAGTTTTCCATCTCTTCCGGGTAACCGGCGAAGACTACGACTGTGTCGCTCCGGCTGTTCTCCATCTCCTGTACGATGGTGTTGATCGCCTCATAGCCGAAGTCCCTCTGGGAGTCCGATGCAAGGGAATAGGCCTCGTCGATGAACAGGAGCTTCCCCCTGGCCTTCTTGAACACGGACTTCACGTTGATGGCGGTCTGGCCGATATAACCTGCCACCAGATCCGCCCGGCCTGCCTCCACGATCTGGCTGCTGGAAAGGATTCCGATCTCCTTGAAGATTCCGGCCAGGATCCTGGCCACGGTGGTCTTCGCCGTACCGGGGTTCCCC
>NZ_CAPDXS010000183.1:0-8975 GCF_948601915.1 uncultured Acetatifactor sp.
CAAAATGTATACCTTTCGATACTGTTGAAAATATGCCGAATTTCTTGTCCCCCTCTTCCGCCCTCCCCCTTCGAGCTATCTTTCCTTTTGTGTTTTTTATCTGAAATACCCTGTTTTCCTGGCGTTTCAGGCCCATTTGGACAAGTTTCCTTATTATTTCGCCCGGCTTCCTGTCCGCAAACGCATGTTGACAGCGGCCCCCAATGCATCTACAATGTAGTTTAACAAAAAACAGGCCGGTTCCACCCCGGACCGGCAGTCAGGAGGTATGATGGACAATTATCTGGCAAGCTTATTGACCGAGCAGGTCAATAGCAGGACAAAAGAAATCGACCGTTGCGATACGGCCGGGATTCTGGAGCTGATCAACGCGGAGGACCGAATCGTTCCGGAGGCGGTAGGAAAGGAAATCCCTCAGATAGCCCGGGCCGTGGACCTGATCGTAAGCGCCATCCGGGACGGCGGGCGGCTCTTCTATTTCGGCGCGGGCACCTCCGGGCGGCTGGGGGTCCTGGACGCCTCCGAGTGCACCCCCACCTTCGGGGTCAGCCACGACCTGATACAGGGGCATATCGCAGGCGGGGACACGGCCCTGCGCAATGCGGTGGAGGACAGCGAGGACAGCGAAGACCTGGGCAGGGATGAAATCGCAAGGCTGGGCATCACGGCCGCCGATGTTGTCACCGGCATCGCCGCCAGCGGCAGGACGCCCTATGTGCTGGGCGTGGTCAGGCAGGCCGCGGCCGTGGGCGCGAAGACCATCGGCATCACCACCAATCCGGACAGCATCCTGCAAGGGGAAGTGGATGTCTGCATCGCGCCCGTGACAGGCCCGGAGGCCCTCACAGGCTCCACCCGGATGAAGTCCGGCACGGCCCAGAAGCTGGTGCTGAACATGCTCACCACCGCCACCATGATCAAGCTGGGCAAGGCATACGGGAACCGCATGGTGGACCTGAACGCCACCAACGGCAAGCTGGTGGACCGGGCCAGGCGAATCTTCCGGGACATCACCGGCGGGTCGGAGGAGGACGCGCAGAAGTATCTGGCGGCGGCCAATATGAGGACGAAGCTGGCCATACTGATGTACCTCTCCGGGCTGGAGGCCGCCGACGCCCAGGCCGCGCTGGATGAAAACGCAGACAATCTGCGGCAGGCCCTCTCCCGGCTGGGGATTGAGGCTCCTGCGACAAACGGGTGAAGATATTTGCCTCCGCTGCAGCCACCATCGGCAGAGGCCGGTCCACAGCACTCATGGGCCTCTGCCCCACGGACTAGGCGGCCTGGGCAAGGGCTTCTTCAAGAGGCTTCTTACAGGGAGCGTCTTTTGCGTAATGGCCTATTACATAAGCTTCTTCTGCGGCAGCATCTTCTGTACAATAACTTTTAACAGAAGCCTCCTTTGCAGAGGCATCTTCCACGGGAGCGTCTTCTGTGGAAGAGACTAATATTGGATGAATTCGGGAATAAACACCGTACAAGGAGTTTCACATGGAAAAATGTTCTGGGAAATATTACATCGGAATGGACGCCGGAGGGACGGGGACTTCCGTCCTGATTTCCGACGGCGAAAATGACCTTTTTCAGATGAAGACAGAAGGCCTCAACTGCAACAGCTTCCCCCGGGAGCGGATCGCCAGGTCCCTGCAGGACGTTGCGGAGGGGCTTAAGGAAAACGGCTATGCCCTGGCGGACTGCGGGGCCATCGCCATCGGCGCGGCGGGGAACAACAATCCTGCCGCCGACGCCCTCCTGCGGAACCTCCTGGAAGGCTGCGGCTTCCGCTGCCCGGTCACTGTCTGCAGCGATGCGGACGCGGCGCTGTACGGCGCTCTTGGGGAGGAGGACGGCCTCCTGCTGATCTCCGGCACAGGCTCCATCTGCCTGGGGCAGACCCAGGGCGGAAGGGAAAGATACCGGGCCGGAGGCTTCGGGCATCTCATCGACGACGAGGGCAGCGCCTATGCCATCGGCAGGGACATCGCTGCCGCGGTGGTGAAGGCAGAGGACGGCAGGGGGCCTGAGACCACCCTGCGCGGCGCCCTGTTCAGGCATCTGGGGATATCCGGTTCCCCGGAGCTGGTGGGGTATATCTACGACATGAGCCATACCAAGAAGGACATCGCCAGGCTGGCCCGCCTGATCTCCCTGCCGGAAAATGAAGGGGACAGGGCCTCGGCACAGATTATCGAAAAAGCGGTAGCCGGTCTTCTGGAAATGGTCACGGCCGTCTACGGTAGGATGGAGGCCCGCTGCGGCAGCCCAGAGCTCCCTCTCGTGCTGCACGGCAGCGTCCTGCTGGGCAACCCGCGGATCGCGGGGGAATTGACGGAAGCCATTTCCCACAGGCTTCCCGGAATCCGCATCGCCCAGGCCCGGGCGGACGCCGCCCATGGGGCAGTTGGTCTGGCGCGGAAGCATGCGGAGATACTCTAAGCTGTCAAAGGACAACCGCAAAAAGAATCCATATGTAAGACCGCCAGTCATATCTGTCCATGGCGAGCAGATATGTCTGGCGGTCTTTCGCTGTAGTTTCTGCAGTTTTCATTGACGTGCAGCATAAGCCGCACACAGAAGAATGCCTAAGGCGCAGCCATTCTTCCATGACTTGTACCGATTATTCTTGACGGCAGAAAGATGCTTTATACTGCTTAACGATTTCACTCGCCGTGAAACCAGACTGCCTAACGCCGACTGGTTCAATCGCATGATTACATTAGGCCACATTCAGCGTAATGCAGTATATTTACAACGCCATATCTATGGTGCCGCCCGCCGCCGGGGGCGCGCCCGCGGAAGCCACCTCCGCCGCTGACCTTGTATCCACCTGGACAGGTATCTCCACCCCTGCCAACTGCAGGGCCACGCCGTTGTCGCTCCCCAGCGAGGCGGCGTCCTGCCTCTCCCTTTCCAACTGGTTGAAGAGGGCCCGCAGATACTTCATGTCGGCTTCCACGATCTCCCGCATCTCGTCCGCCCTGTGCTTCTTCTTCAACCGCTCCAGCTCTGCGGGATCCATGTCCGTCCGGGCTGTCTGCATCAGCTCCAGCATCTCCAGCTCCTGCTCCTGGGCCAACTGCTCCATCTCCTCCTGGAGCTCCTCCATGAGCTGTTCCATCTCCTCGGCGCTTATCTCCGCAAATTCCGATGCCTCCAGCTCCTGGCCGCGCTCTTCCCTGCCCTCTTCGTCCAGGAAGTTCTGCCATGTGCCGCCGCCATGCTTCTCTATATACTCCTCCTGCTGGAGGTGCTTCATGCGCTTCTTTGCCACACGCTCCATCCGCTCCGCATGGCGGATTGCGGCCCTGACCTCACGGTCATTGTACTTGCCGCTGGCCAGCTTCCTGCGCAGGTTCACAGTCTCGGTCTTGGCGCTGGCCAGTACCTGCCTGGCATTGCCGGAGGTGGTGGCCTGGGTGATCATGGAAGAAATCCGCCTCTGTTTGTAGCCCAGTTTTTTCAGCTTCTTCAGACTCTGGCTGTGGATCGTGATGGTGCCTACCTTGGAGCCGTCCTGCCTCTTTATGGTGACCTGCCTTACGCCTGTATTCCTGTTGGTGTTGACCTCTATGCTCATATCGTGACCCCCTTGTCCCTCTGTCGCGTCCTTGCGTTTACGAGCTTTTTCATTATATCGGCTTATTCTCTGAAAATATAAGCGGAACAAGGAAAGATATGGCGGAAATCATATATCTGTTTCAACGAAATGCTCATCATATAAGTTCCAGTATTTTTGATATACCCTGTCCTTCTGCCCGTCAAAGTTTAGCTGATACATCCGGAATATCACCGGAAAGTTTTTGGGCTGCCACTGCTCTTTATAAGAATAACAATATTCCATGCCAATCCGTTTCATCACGGCCCCGCTTCTGGGGTTATTCCTGTCATGCGTCGCCGTGATATAAGGAAGCCCTTCCTCTCTGAGCAGCTCGATGACAGCGCTGCTCGCCTCGCTGACGATCCCCTGATGCCAGTATTCTTTGCGGAGCGCATAGCCGAAGTCATGGCTGTCATCCTCCTCCGCGTGTATATAGCCGACAGGGAAGTCATCTTCTTTTCGGCAGATCGCGAAGCAATACTTCCCGCCTTTTAAACGTTTTTCGAAAAAATCCCTGGCCTCATTCCTATCCTTCACAGGATACCATGGCAAAAAGGCGTTTACCTCGTCATCTGAAAAAAGAAGATAAATCGCTTCTATATCGTCTTCTTCAAATCTTCTCAGTATGAGCCTGTCTGTCTCAATCCGTATGTTATCCAAGCTTATCTCCCCCCGCCTCCGATCCGTCGGTCAATTCATGAATCCAAGTATAGCACATCTTCCTGCCGAACACAATGCGCCAGTCGGCCCGGCAAAGCAAATTACAAGAAGAGCCTTGTATTTATCCGGCTTACCGCATATAATTATAGCTGAAAAGGTTTTCCCGAAAGGGCGGACGGCAAACCGCGGAAAATGAGGCGTGTGCAGGGCCGCAAATCAGCGCTTAAGGAGATATGGAATATGAGCAGGCTAAACAAAACTTATCTGGGCTTTACCTTTCTGTTCATGGCGATTGGTTGGGGGATATGTCTATTGTGCAGTTTTAACGGAATTTCGTTAAATGACAGCAAATGGCTGTATGCGCCGTTCCTGTTAGGCGGGTGGTCGCCTACAATCGCGTCCTATCTGTCATTAAGGGGCGACAACCAAGTTGCGGGCATGAAAGAATGGTTGAAAAATATCTTTGATTTGAAGCATAATGTCCTTTCCTATCTTATGGTAGCGGTTATGGCAATCATATTCATCTTGCCCCAATGCCTTATTTCAGGGTACGAAAACGGCGCGCCTGTCTTTGCGATCATTGTCATGATTCCCATGATGCTTGTGGGGGGCGGATTAGAAGAAGCGGGCTGGCGCTATATTCTTCAGCCGGAATTAGAGAAAAAATACCCGTTCACTGTATCAACTATCCTGGTCAGCGTCATCTGGTGGCTGTGGCATCTGCCCTTGTTTTACATACAGGGAGCGGGCCAGTTTGGGCAGAATTATTTCGCATTCGGAATAAACGTCTTGGGATTAAGCTTTGCTCTGGCAAGCATCAGAAAGAATACGGGCAGCGTGTGGCTATGTGTATTATTTCACTGCATCGTAAACTCTTTCTCGGGGATCTATATCATCCATGACAATATATGGGGAAATATAGCCGCAACCATGATTTTGATTTTATGTTCCTATGCTTTGGTGGCGGTCAATGGCAGGTTAAAAGTATTTAAGCGGTAGCATACTTATTTCTGTGCGGATGTGCCTGGGGACGCGGAATTCAAAAAATTAAAGATAGTTGCCCCGCAAAGAACCCCGCAGTTAGACGAAATTGATTCCAACATCATAAAAATAATTGAGTCAAAACCGTTACTTTTCATTGGCGCTTTCATTGTAATAGGATTTATATTTTCAGGAGGCTATATGGTTACGGCGGACACTGAAGTTTCTATGTCAGGCCTTCTTGGTTTCGTAGCTGTCAGCGTCCTTTTGCTTCTGGCAGGAGCCAGCTTAGCCATTTTGAATATAAAACATATTCTGCGACAATCAGACCCGCTGGATATAGCCCTCTTTCTATTATACTTTATGGCTCATATGCCAATGGAACGAATAATCTGAACAGTGATTTTGACGCTCTCGTTATTTCTCATCATCATGAGGAATTCCATGATACTTCGTTTGTTAATGGAATCCAATTAGATGTATTTGTATATCCGGAGACTTACTTTAACGAAGATTATGACTGCAGTAACTTTGTCCAGATTTTTGATGGAAAAGTTGTTATGGATACTTCAGGCAAAGGAAAGGCCATTCAGGATAACGTTTTGTTATATCTGAAAAATCGCCCACACAAAGCAAAGGAAGCAATTCAGGCAGATGTGGACTGGTGCATAAAGATGCTCAACCGGGCAAAAAGAGGCGATTTTGAAGGGATGTTCCGATGGCATTGGGTACTAATCGATAGCTTGGAAATTTTTTGTGAAATAGTGAACCATCCCTATTTGGGCCCTAAAAAAACATTAAAATGGATGGAGGAAAACCACCCCTTATCGTTTACCTGTTATGGAAAGGCGCTAAATGATTTTAGTATGGAGAGCTTATCAAGTTGGATTTCATGTTTGGAGGAGGAAGCTCATGAAAGCTTATGAGGCCGGTCGGTTCCCCGGCTGGTCTTTCCGATTTTCCTTGCGCTTCCATACCGAATCATGAAAAGGCTGTTGCTGGCGCATATTTCACGTGGGTGCGATATGCTGATTTTTCCCTACTGCCCCTCTTCTCCTGCCGCCCCGCCGTCCGCTTCTGAAGTGAAAATGCTGACCGCGCAGTGCAGGGAGGCGCTTCGGGATGTGGGCGGCATACCGATTTTTTTCGACCTTTCCTCCGGGGATAGAATGATCTCACAGACGGAAAGCGCCTGCCTGTCCGCCCTGGGCAGCGGCGGGCAGGCGCTTCGCCCTTTGTTCCACTGGATGGAAACGCGGATCCCCCGCCTGTATGCCGGTCAGCCAATCGGAATCATCCATGGGTATCTCAATGTCTCGAACCTGATAACGGAAGGCGGGGATTTGCGCTACATCCTGGGCTGGCAGCGGCCCATGCTGGCGCCGCTGGCGCTGGAGCAGGCTCTGGCACTGCGTCTGGCGGGCTATGAATCCGAGGATGGGGACTGGGGGAAGTTTGCGACGGTCTGTCATATATTGTGGCACGCCTGGGCGTATACGCATGTCCTCCCCATAGAGGGCGTGCGGCAGACGGCGCTGAAATTGGCCGATGGCTTCGCCTCCCCGCTGGCTGAATGACAGGGCAGCGGGGCTTTTGTCCGCATGCATTTCCCGCCTTCCTCCTGTCACTCAATCATGATTTCCTTGATAGAAATCTTCTTGATTTTTTCGGAATACACATACATGAGAATTTCGTAAATCGCTATAAACACGGTGAGCGAGACAAGCATAACGGGAACATCAAATTCATATGCCGGTACGCTCCCCATATCCTGAAATACGATGTCCACCATAAGCCGCAGCAATCCGTACTGATATCCTGTTCCCAGCATAAAACCAAGATAAGACAGCGGCCTGTATCCGCCCAGAATCGCCCTGCAGCATTCTTTCTGCGAATAGCCGAATACTCTCATCATGGCAATGGTTTTTGTGTTCCCGTTGATGACGGTAGTGATGGCGAGGAACAGCGTTGTAAAGGCCAATATAAGTCCGATGGCCAGCATCATCACGCCCATCATTTCACTTGCGAAATCCTTCATACTGAACGACATCTGTGTCATAGATGAAAAACAAAATGAAGCAAAAACAATGAAGAATACAAGGGCCTTTTTCGATTTCAGGGTATTCCTTTTCAAGTCCTCCACGAAGGGCAATTCTCTGTTTTTTTCGGTTCTGTGGTTCGGCGTTTTGGAAGCGGTCTGCAGGTTGTCTTTCAAAAGCAGCAGCACAGGCTTTTTTAATTTGTGCCAGGCGTAATAAACCGAAAGCGCCGAAAAACACACCGTGGGCAATGCCACGAAACAGAATAAAATGCCTGGATGAAAATGGACAGTCAGCTCAGGGAGCAATTTATCTTCATTCTGCAGGGCGTAAAACCGGGGCATGATGAGAAACGCGCCTGCGTATCCGATTGCGGTTCCGATGAAGGTGCTGGTTCCGAATACCCAGAAGCTTTTTGCAATTTTGAGATTTGAATATCCCAATGCCTTCAATATCCCAAGCTCTTTCTTGTGGGTGTCGATATAGTGTTTGATATAAAACAGCAGCATGATAACCGCAGTCAAAAGCAGGCATCCGCCGCTTACCAGGCAGACGACTTTTGCGGTAGAAACCTGGGCATTATAAAAAATCATTGCTGGTTCGGATGTTATCTCGCTCTCAATCAGGCGAACATCACAATAAAAATTCACGAACATGGTACATACAAGCACGGCGCAGCAGGCGATAATGGAAAGGCCGATGAGTTTTGAAGCGTTTTTTATTCCAATGAGCATATCGTCACCATCCAATCTCGTAAGCGGTCTTTTTCGTTTCATTTGTATAGATTTCAGAGATTTTTCCGCTGTTCATTTTTATGACTGTGTCAGCCATTTCCGCGATATTCAGGTTGTGCGTCACCATTATGATCGTGAAATCATATTCCTTTTGAAGTTTGCAGATATAGTCGAGAATCTGCCGCCCTGTCTGTTCGTCCAATGCGCCTGTGGGTTCGTCGAGAAATAGGACTTTCGGTCTCTTTGCCAAGGCTCTTGCAATGGATACTCTCTGCTGTTCGCCGCCTGAAAGTTCGCTGGGATATTTCTGCCTTTTTTCTCCCAGTCCCACTGCCTCAATGACGGTTTTATAGTCTTTGTTGCCTGCTAAGTCGGCGCCCATTTTCACGTTTTTATCCACGTTCATATTGGGCAGCAGATAATATTGCTGGAAAATAAATCCCACATTTTCCTTGCGAAATGCAGTTACTTCCTTGTCAGAAAGGGCTGTAATCTCCTTCCCGTCATAGGACACTTTCCCGCTATCGGGGCGTTCAAGACCTGAGATTACATTCAGAAAAGTGGACTTGCCAGAACCCGACGCGCCGAGGATGACTACAAAGTCGTTATCCCCAATATCAAGGCTGATGCCCTTTAACACTTGAAACCGGCTCTCTCCGTTTCCGTAGGATTTTATGATGTCTTTCGCTTTAATCATTGTTTTCATCCTCCTTTATTTTTTTCAAGATGCTCATTGCTACCTCCGTCATCATGGTGCTGATTTCCTGGCCTGTGAAGCGGCACATTTTCGTGGCGCAGAGGGATGCGATTCCGTGGGTATATATCCATAGATGGTGATACAGTTTTTCCGCGGAGGGCCTGCTGATTTTGTAATCATCCTGGATGGACAGCAGGATCTGCTCATAGCTTTCATCAATCAGCGGAAGCACACCGGATAAGTCGGGAATCTGTTTCTGCTCTGTC
>NZ_CAPDXS010000184.1:0-8857 GCF_948601915.1 uncultured Acetatifactor sp.
CGGAGCAATTGATTTTTATAATTCTTTAGCATATATCAGTATGCGAAGTATGAGAATAATAATGCTCTTTCCGCACTTTTTTATGATTGGAGAAATTACTTTATACGCAAATCCCATGCTGCTTTATTGCCAGTAATGCCTACTGAGCGCAATATTTGGGCTTTTTGGTTAAAATCTTTCCATTCACTGCGCTCCCAACCTGCAGTTAAACCGGGTTTAACGCTTGCCTGGCTTTGGGTGTTATTTGTTTTTGCTATCGTAGCAGATCCGACGCCCCCCGCAATGAAAATATCAGAAATAATACCGCCCCACCAAAGACCTGTAACAGTATAGTTGCTAATCTGTTTAGATATGGGGGTAGCAGGAGTATCGTAAGTGCTTTCATAGGTTATGGGGAAATCCCATTCCTTTCCGAGTAAATCTTCGCCCAATATGATAAACTCCAATCCCTGAGGAATCTCTTTTTCCAGATAGTATCCTACAGAATCCGCATAATTCATACTGGTTATGCCATCCATTGATACTTGGGAAACATCGGTGGGCATGACAGAACCCGTGCTTGCATACGCTGTTATATTTGGCAGCGAAACAGATAAAAACAGTGACAACACTAATGTAAGTGCTAATTTACTTTTCATAAAAACACTCTCCTTTTTTACATCCTCTTCTGTGGTTTATAAAGAATCTGTTGTAATTTATTTCAGAATTCAGCTGACTTCCGATGAGAACACTTTACCATATATCATTATTCGGTACAAGGGACAGAGTTGTCAAAAGAACCGTCTTGATTTTTTGACAACTCTGTCCCTTGCAAAGATTCGCGCTATGGTTTATATTTGGATTATCTTTAGATGCTACATTATACAAAAGGAGAACATGTATGAAAAAGAAAACCTACTTCAAAAAAACAGCAACTACTTTTATGCTTACCCTGTCTCTTCTGGCAGTGCTGGCCGGGAAGCAGCCAATTGCAGAGCCTGTGCCCGATACAGCAGTTCTGGAAACTGGTGTAGATGAAGAAGCGGAGACCAGGAGACAGTCCTTAAGCGATGACGAGATTCCAGAGGATATAAAGGAGTGACATTATTCCAGCTTTCTGCTTTGTAGTTTTCTGTTGTAAAATTCCTCTTTATGCTTTTCTGCCCCAAGCTTACTGAATATAATACAATGCTTTAAAGCCTCTTCTGGATTACATTGCCGCTGGAGTGGAATGCCTTCTTTCTGGCGTTGTTCATTGTTCCACATTAAGTTATAGATTCCTCCGGGAACTCCAAATGAACGGCGCTGGTAAAGGCATTCTGTTATGATTTTTAGGCTGATTTCATCCGAACGGTCGTATTCCCCGATATTGCCCAGTTCACTTGCCACACCACCCATAACAATCTCATACATGTTGATGAAGCAGAAGATGATATGATCTCTCTCGCATGCCTCATACTGTTCTGCTAACAGGGCAATATGCCTCCCCTTTTCCCCGTCCTCCCCTTTCGTCCAGTTGACTATACTGTGGATGCAGTTGATTTCCTTATTTGTCAGATATTTTGCCCCAGGTTTTACGGCAATCTCGTAAGGCAGGGTGCAGGACAACGCCTCCTTGATTCGCTCCACACATTGCCTGGAGGTGATGGTTCCCTTATGGGCCTCATTGATGGCATGACAGATTATCCATTCCTGCCTGTTGGAGGGGATTTCCAGGGAGATGAGCTCCCGAAGCCGCTCCAGCAATAGGTCGGCCTGTTCGGTATCCCAGTTCCGGATGTGGTCTCTTAGCTCGGCCATCGATGCCAGCGCCTCCGGACTGCTGGTGGCCAGCTCTGCCTGACAGTATTCCGCCGACAGGTTCAGGCGTTCCATCAGCGCATTTAAGATACTATCCTGAATCTTTTTTCCGTCTTCTTCCAGACGGCGCAGCGTCCTTTCCGAACAGAGGATGCCGTTTTCGCAGAGCTCCGTTCTGGTGATTCCCAACATTTCCCTGCGAATCCTGACGATGTCGTTGATGCAGTAGACCTCCTTCTCCACATATAGCCAGCAGAAGTCTGTGGTTTCTCTGGGTACGCCGAACTCCATGTACACTGCCTCCAGGGCTTCCATCCATTCCCCATATTCCGCTCTCCGCTCTTCCAGCAGCGCTGCCTTTTGCACCGCCCCGACAGCAAGCTGTCCGGCAGCCAGATCCTGCAGAAATGTCCGCAGCAGCCCCAGCAGCTCCCACAGGTAGTACATCCGCCCGGCCTCCCGAAGCAGCTGCACCGCCTTCTCGCAATGTGCCATGGCCGCTGTTTTCTCCGCAAGTCCCCAGGCTCCCCGGGAAAGTCCTTCCCGACATAGATAGAATACTGCTTTGGGATATATTTTGGCCCGGCTGACCGCATCGAAGCGGGATTCCCCAATCAGGTTCAGGATCTCCTTGTAGCACGTTTCCCAGTCCGGGGGCTGTTCATAACGGAGCACCTCTAACAGCAGGTTCAGCTCCTGTACAGAGCAGATTTTCCGTGGGATGTCTAGAACACCACGGGGATGCCCATACGGCGGGGGAGCCTGTTTGCCGACAGGTGTGGGGGAAGGAAAAGCTACGGTCTGTTCCAGGGCTTCCCGGAACAGCTTGCCGGGATGTTCCTTCTGTTCCCGGGCATCCGCCTCTTCCAAGGAAGCCCTGCCTGATAGAAGCTGTGCCTCCATGCTTAGGCAGAACTGCCGCTCCAGCCGTCTGTCCACATCCTTTTCAGCGCCTGCTTCGTAGTGCTGCCGATATTCCTCCAGGGATTCTTTGGCTTGTGCCGTATCCCCTCGGGATATCAGGTAAAGCAGCTGCTGTCTCCTTTTCCAGCGCGTGTAATCTTCGGCAAAGCGGAAATGTTCATAGGCATCCGGTGATATGCCTAAGCGATATAGGAGACCGTCCTGTAGCGCTTTTCCTGCAGTGCGTTCCCCGGCCTCAATCCGAGCAAGCTCGCTGGCGGAGCATAGCCCGTCGGACAGCTGCTCCAGGGTGATTGCATGCTTTGTCCTGTGCTCCTTTAGAAATAAGCTGAAACGCTTCTGCGTGTTCTTCTGTACAGCCATTATTCATTTCTCCTTTTTGGACAATCTGGAAAAATACAGGGTAAAATGTGGTATGACCCCATCACTCCTCCAGGACTTTATACAGCCTGCAGAACGCCCCTTCCCTCTCCATCAGCTCGTCAAAGTTTCCCCTCTCCACAATCCTCCCGCCGTCCATGACGATGATTTCGCTGTACTTCCGCATCAGCGCCCTGTTGTACCGGTGGGTGATATTTACTATTGTCATGTCTTCGTTCAGCAGCCTTTCCTCAATCTCATAAGCGGTGGCATTGTCCAGGCCGGAGGTGATTTCGTCCAGGAAGGTCATGGCTTTGTTCCGCAGGAACAGCCTGGCCAGGGCTATCCTCTGCAGCTCGCCGCCGGAAAAGTTCTTCCCGTTCTCCTGAATCTCCTCCTCTATCCCCCTGGGGAGTCTGCGGACGGTGTCGTAGATACCCGCTTTCTTTAGGGCCTCCGCCACCTGCTCTTTGGTATAGTCCTGGTACAGGGCCACATTGTTGAAAATCGTGTCGTTGAAGAGATAGGTCTGCTGGTAGCACACCGGGCTCACGTGCATGACGCTCTCCCTGTCGAGCCCCGAAAGCTCCCGCCCGTTGACCAGGATCCGGCCTGTGTACTCCGGGCCGTATTCGGTGAGCAGCCGGATGATGCTGGATTTCCCGCTTCCGCTCCTGCCCACGATGGCGTATTTCCTGCCCTTCTCGAAGGTCAGATTCAGCCCCTCCAGGGAAAAGCCCTCGCCGATCCTCTGGCCGACCTGCTCCAGGCGGATCTCCCGGATGTCCTCCCGGAGGGCTTCCTTCCCGTGGCTCTCGCTCTCCAGCGCCAGCAGGGCCTCCAGCTCGGCCTTCACCTTCTCCATGGCCTTTATCTGGATCATGCCGTTGGCTATGGACATGCACGGGGTCAGGACGAAGTTCATCATGTTGGTGATCGCCACCACCTCGCCCACGGTCATCCTGCCCGCCGTGACGAAGAACATGCAGCTTCCCAGGACCACCAGGAAGGCCCCGTTGTTCACGAAGGAGGCCAGGGCCTGGGCGCTGTACAGGGTCTGGGAGGAGGCCTCGTTCTTCCTGCAGACGAAGTCGCTGAGCTTCTCCTGCTTCCCCAGGATCTGCCTTATGGCGTCGAATGTCCTTATGACCTTGTGGCCGCCCAGGTCGTTCTTCACACCGTCCAGATAGAGCTCCAGGGCTTCCGTATACCCCTTCCTGGAGGAGGCGATCCTCTTCTTCAGAATGTTCGGCACCGCGAACTGCAGGGCGCTCACCCCTGCCACGATGAGCAGGATGAGCGGCTCCACACAGATTAGATAGGCAACGGCCACCACCATGAAGACGGCCTGCATGATCATGCCGTACACATTGTTCACGCCGTCGTCCAATATGATCTTTATGTCCGTGGTGAACTTGGAGAGGTAATATGCCAGGCCCTTTTCCTCGAACTGGTTCGCGGAGATATGGAACAGCCTGCCCATCAGGTCGTTGCGCAGGTTCTTCTCGATGCGCCGCACCACGATGGTCTGGCTCTTCTTGCTGCCCCATTCGAAGAGGAATACCCCCAGGCTGAAGACTGCGGCCACAAGACACCTCTCCAGAAGCTCCTGACGGCCGGAGGAATCGATCAGGAGCTGCATGATATAGGATCGCAGCGGAGCCATGATGCCCACGATTACCACCGGTATCAGGCTGAGCAGGAATGCTTTTCGGTTCTTTTTCAGTATGCTTTTCAGCATTTTTCTTTCTCCCTTTTCCATGACTTTCTGAAATCTTCATGCCTAAAAACAGCATCCGTGCTTCGCCGTCTCACAGCCTGGGATCCCGATACCGGAACAGCACTCTTTTCAGCTCTCCGCGCTCCCCTCCTCCCGGGATGTCGGTGAGGCCGGTACGCCAGGGCACCGAGTAGGGGCCGTCGGGGTCCGCTTTCAGCCTCAGGAAGACATTCCTGCGCCCGGCGGCGTACTGGGCGGCGTTCTGATGCCCTGTGCGCTCAAGCCAGGCCTGGTAGCCCTCCAGGTAGCTCTCCGCCATCTCGTCCCAGGAGCCGAACCTCTGCTGGAGCACCCTCCCGGCCCTGACGAATTCCCGGTCCAGCTCGTCCCGGTCTATCATCCGCACCAGGTACATCATGCCCAGCAGCTGGGTGGCCCTGCACAGGTCCCAGCCCGGGTAGGGGGTGTCGTTCCTGCCTGCATGTTTTTCCGTCAGTTCATGTACGGTCTGGAGGCCGCTGCGGCGGTCATGGATGTCCCATTGCTCCCCCAGGGACGTCCTGCGGAAATTCGCCACCATCTTCCGGCTCCCGTGGACGCCCGTCACTAAAGGCCAGCCCTCCAGCATGGAAAAGGAGTGGGCCCAGATGGCGAAGGTGGAGGCGCACCAAAGCTCCGTGTCGTTTTTGGGCAGCAGGGGATCGCGCCTCCAGAACACAGCGGGCGCGAAGCGCCAGCGCCGCACCCCGATGACCCTGTAGAGGGCGATGGCGATGATGAAGAGCCACACGGAGGCCAGCCTGCCCAGCGCCATGCCGTAATCCGCCTGGGAGAGCACCGGCACATATTCCCCGTACATGTCCACATAATGATCCGGGGCCGCCAGGAACTCTTCATAGACCAGGACTTCCGCAGGCGGCTCCCACGCTCTCCATACCCCTATGGGCAGGCGATAGACGCCCGCCTCCTCCGTTTCCTGGATTGCTTTTTTGTTGATGTGGGCGATCACCAGCTCTCCGCTGGGGAGGTGCAGGCGGTGGTAGAGCTGGTCGCCGCTGCGGACGGTGTCATAATTGACCACAGCGCCTTTTGTGATTATGGTAAAGGTATCCAGCCGCTCCATATCCGCAATGGACTCCGCCACCTGGACATCCGCTCCGGCCTGGGTCCCAGCCGCGCCCTCCTCCAGGGTGGCGTCCTTTTGATAGAATCCATACAGGACAGGCCCCAGGACGAACTCCGCCAGCAGGGACAGGGCGATAAGGAGTGGAATCAACAGAAACATCATCTGGTACATATTTGTCCGGAAGCCGTATATATTCCTGTTCGAAATCTTGTATCTTGCGCTCATTGACGAATCCTCCTGTAAAAATCGGTTCTTCCGCCGGGAATCAACGGCAACTGCCGGCGGTCGCATGGTTTCTGCGGGTCAGCCTGCGGACCAGCCTGATGAGCAGCCAGAATAACAGGACAATCAGGACCAGGAGCAGCAGAAGGATGCCCAGGATGATGAATGCGAATTTGTTAGGGCTTTTTATCAAATCGCCTATGGACCTGCTGTCCTCCACCACCTTGCGGCCCTGGGCGGAAGCGTAAGCCTCCGGTATGTCGGAGACGCCGTCCCCGTCCGCATCCTCCAGGGAATCCAGGTATCCCGCGATGGCGGCCCAGGCCTTCAGCTCCCGCCCGCCGTCCGTGAGGATGGCGTCCTCGATATCCTCTATGGGAGTGCCGTCGGCGAACTTGGGCTGCACGGACAGGATGCCGTAGGACACATCCGTGACGGCGCCCAGCATCTGCCCGCTGTAGAGGTCGCATACCACACGGTAGAGCTTGTCGTCTTCGATTTCCACGCGGCTGCCCTTCTCGTCGGTCATATAGCAGTCCGTGACCTTGTTCAGGATGATCCGGTGGGGATTGAAGGTAAAGTGCAGGCCGCTGATATAGAGCCTGGCGGACTTCATGAAATCCGATACGGAGGCATCTATCTCCGCGCCGGTCTTCAGCTCCGCCCCGGTGAGGTACATGCTGATCAGGGGGTAGCCGGGGATGCCGTCCGGGCCTATCCCCAGGGAGTAGGCGTTGAACACGTCCGTGACGGTGACGTCCCCTGTGGCGAAGGTGTCGCGGACACAGCCCGAGGGCACGATGGCCACGTCGATCGGATGGGTGTCAGGGTCGTCCGCCTGCGCCGCGGCGTAGGCGAAGGAGTCGGCCAGGAGATTGCCCAGGTTGTGCTCCGTGTGGGTATAGTACAGGTCGTCGGAGGTGGCGAATTCGATATCGTTCTGCGCCAGCACCTGATCCGTGGTATAGCCGAACCGGGTCAGGTAGGTGGAGTCCACTTTCTCCATGAGGCTGTCAATTTTCGCCTGGGCCGTGGGCTCCGGCGGAATCTCCTCCGTGACGGGAATCAGCTCATAGGAATCCATCTGCCAGCGCCCTTCCGCCTGTCTGGACATGGACAGGCTGCCCAGGTTCCTGCCGTAGGAGCCGCAGGATACGATGTAGGTGTCGCCGTGCCGGATAGGCTCAGAGAGGGTGGTGTGGGTATGGCCGCTGACGATCAGGTCGATCTCGGGCACGGCCTTTGCCAGGATCTCGTCCTCGGACTTGTCGGCTTCCTCGCTGGTGCCGCTGTGGGAGACGCAGACAATCATGTCTACATCCTCCTTTTCCCGGATTTCCTTTACCGTGTCGGCAGCCGCCTCCGAGATGTCCCGGAATTTCAGCGCGCAGGTGGGGGCGCAGGCCAGGGAATCCTCGCCGAAGACGCCCAGCACCGCGATGCGGATACCGGATTTGTCCAATATGACGTAATCTTCCACACCGTAGGCCGTGAAAGCTTCCTTTAAGAGCCGCTGGTCTTCCGTGAGCCCCTCCGCCTCCATGGCCTCCCAGTCCACATTGCACAGGGCCAGGGCCGGGACGGGGTCTCCGCTGCGCACGGCGGCGTCCAGGGCTCCGGCCAGGCCTGTGGAGCGGTAGTCGAATTCATGGTTGCCGAAGGTGCTGACCTCGCATCCCAGATAGCCCAGCATCCGCAGCTCCGGGGCATCGGTGTGGAAGATGGTCTGGACTAAAGTCCCCATGGAGAAGTCCCCCGCGTCCAGGAGCAGTGCGTCGGGATTTTCCGCTTTTTTCCCGTCGATCAATGTTTTGATGCGGGCGAAGCCGCCCAAAGTCACGTTCCGGCCCTCCTCCACGGTGGGGAAGCTGTCCAGGTGGGAATGGGTGTCGTGGAGGAACAGGATGTCCACCTGCTCTGAGCCCTGGGGCCCGGCTTCCGCTCGCGGGGAGGGAGAGGGGAACAGGGGGAACAGCAGCATGACGGCCAGGGAGATGAGCGCGAATTTTGTGAAAAAGTTCTTCATAATCGAATTTACTCCTCTTTTTTGTGAGAATAACATTGGCAATCAGATGTTTTTACATTATAATAATAATATCTGGGAGGGGAAAAGGCAATATTTAAAAAATATTAATGTTTCTTTTCGTGACGGGTGGGCCGGGATGTGGTATAGTGCATCATAAGTCAGTGCAAGAGGTGAGAAGGTGGATGGACGACAACAATAAAAATGAGATGGAGCAGATCCAGCGGGGGCTGGAGGCGTTCCTGGAGAAGGAGATAGACGGGGCCGGAGATCCGGGAAGCGGCAGGAGGGAACCGGGGCCGCCGGAGTCCCCGGAAGTCCTGGAATTCCCGGATGCCCGGAGAGAGCCGCAGGATGTCCGGATCATAGAGGGGCCCTGGAGCGGGGGGCGGTCCCGGAGAGAGCGGGAATCCCGGGAGGATGAGGACGCGTATGCGGGGGACGGCGAGGACTGGGACGACTGGGAGGATTGGGAGGACGAGTCCCGCTGGAACCCGGAGGACGGGGCATATGAAGAGGAGGAGCTCTATCCGGAGGACTGGCGGGAGGAAGCGGGGCCCCGCGGCAGACGGCCGGGATACGGGGAGGAGCCGTACCGGAGGAGACGGCCCGGATATGAAGCGGGGGCGGCAGGCGGCAGACGGCCGGAGTACGGGGAGGAACCGCCTCGGAGGAGGCATCCGGAGTACGGGTCGGAGTCGGC
>NZ_CAPDXS010000185.1:0-8857 GCF_948601915.1 uncultured Acetatifactor sp.
GCGACGTAGGAGCCGCTCACAGTACTTGAGTGCTTGCACCGGGGTAGTTGATTGGTTCCTGGGCAGGGGGAAGGAGGAAGGGATTTCGGTGAGCCTTTCGGATTATACGCTGGGAAGTCCGGGCCAGGGATGGTATACGGATGAGATTCTTTCCGCCCACCCGGATATGGCAGGCTGGCTGCTGAAGGAGGAGCGTATAGCCGTCAAAGGGGGAAGGCCGGAGGGCCGGGACTTTCCGGACGGCATGTTGTCTGTCCATATCATAACAGAAAAGGGGATGCGGAGAATCAGCCTGGAAGCTCTGCGGGAGGAAGCCGCTTTCGCGGGGATGGAGGATGCCACGATCGTCATCGTCTATGCAGAGCAGCAGCCATATTCCATGAACCCCATGCATCCTCAGGCGGGAAAGGAGGTTTGCAGGCGCTTTTTCGGAAGGTTTGAGGAACACGCGCCGGGAGAGTGCGGAAGGGCGTTGGACTTCTTCTTTTCCGACGAATTGAATTTCGGCATTTCCGGGAAGCTGTGGGATGCCATTTTCCAGGAGGAATTCCGGAGACGGAAGGGGTATGACATATGCGACTATCTTCCCTGCCTTTTTGGGGAATATGAACCGTATTTTGCAAAAATAAGGCTTGACTACTATGATGTAATTGTATCCAGGGAGGAGGAAAATTATTTTAAAGTCGTATACGACTGGCATGAGGAGAGAAATATGGTCTACGGCTGCGACCATGGCGGCCGTGGATATGACCTGACGGAATTCGGCGACTACTTCCAGACCCAGAAGTTCAACCAGGGGCCGGGATGCGACCAGCCCAATCTGGCTTCCGATATCGTCAAAAATAAGGTGGCCAGCTCCATTTCCCATTTATACGCAAGGAAGCGCACCTGGCTGGAGGGATTTTACGGAAGCGGCTGGGGGACGTCCGGCAGCGAGTTCATGGACGCGGTGGCAAGGAATTTCGTGATGGGACATAATCTCCTGTCGGTGCACGGCATGTATTATTCCACCCATGGAGGGTGGTGGGAGTGGGCTCCTCCCTGCAATACCTATCACATGCCGTATTGGGATGATATGGGAAACGCGTTCCGCGCCATAGAGAGGATGAGCTATATGCTCAGCCAGGGAGTGCATCGATGCGACATTGCAGTCCTGTATCCGGTGATGGCGGCGGAGGGCGGAATAGAGGCGGACAGGGCCGCGCAGACAGCCTTTGACAGTGTCCGGAGCCTGTATGAAAAGGGCATTGACGTGGACTTCATCGACCACAGATCCGTTTTGGAGGCGGAAATCCGGGACGGCAGGCTTGAAAAGCAGGGGGAAGCTTACAGGATCATCATCCTGCCTGAAATGAGGACAGTCAGGATCGGCGTGATGCGGAAGCTGGATGAATTCTGCTCGGAAGGCGGCATGGTATGGGGAATCGGGGAGCCCCCGTCCTTCGGCGACTCCTGGGATTCGGAAGAACTGCGGCACTGCCTGGGCAGGATACGCTTTGGCGTCAAGGTGGAGGAGCTTGCGGATATGGTCGGGGCCAGGCTCATGGCAGATGTGATTTTTCCGGCCGGGACGGATGCAAAGAAATATATGCTCCACCGTTTTATAGAGGGCGAGGACTTCTACATGGTCTATGGCGGAAAGGCAGGGGACGAATACGGCTTCCATGCGAAAGGGAATCCCGTTTTCTGGAATCCCTATGACGGGAAAAGATATGCAGTCCCGGCCAGGGAGCAGGGGGAGTATCTGTTCGTCAGGCTTCCCCTTTCCGGAAGCGAGCTGCAGTTGATTTCCTTTTCCCGCAGGGCAGAAGCTCTTCCGCAGTGGAGGGAGCTTCCGGAAGAAAGGAGGGAGCTGCCATTGTCGGATGAATGGGATTTCTCGCTGCTCCCCTGCCTGGACAACCGCTTCGGCGATTACAGCCTTCCCGCCTCGGATGAGATGGTGGGGCCGCAGGTACGCGCGATGCGCTGGATTCGTTCTGATTGCAGGGAGCCGGGAGGCTTTCTGGACGGGGGCGCCATGTGCCGATGCGGCTTCGGCCCGTATTATCTGAAAAAAGGACCCTTCGCCGACAGGAAGGGATATCTGGATGCCGTGGCGAAGGCTGCCGGAGGCGACAGGGCGGGCTTCCTTCCGTATGAGGTCTCCATGCGGTTCGGAAAATGGGACGACCCGGGGGTACAAGGATATCATGGCCTGAAGGGAAGCGTCAGCGATGCGTTCCTGGTAATGGGGGAAAAGAAGGAAACCATGACAGGTACCGAGTACGTCCGGGAAGAGGATGGGACGGGATACATTTTCGCTACGACTGTGCGCTGCGGCGGGGACTGTGAAGCCGATATCCTGTACGGTGATATGGAGCCGGAATTTCTGTTCGTGGATGGCGTGCAGGTGATGGATCTGAAGGAAAAGCTCCGCCTTTCCCGGGGAGACCATCAGGTGGTCGCCGCCTATCGTGGTGTTGGCCGTACCTATCTCCTGTTTGCGGAAGGGGAGATTGGGGAGCAGGAATATCCCCTGAGCATGAGGTGGTACGCGCAGAAGAATCTGCTTCCCATGGACGGGCTGATTCAGGGGGCGGATGGGGCATATGACTGGTTCAGTTTCGAAGCGCCCCCCGCTCTTGAACGGATGGAGATGCTTGTCAACGGCGAGGCAAAAGTGTGGATCGACGGAAGCCCGGCCAGGCAGGAGGAGAAGGGGGAAGCCGCGGGACCCGGATTGCAAAGCCGTCTGGCGGTCTATCCCACCGCTTTCACCAAAAGGATGTCCACGGTGACAATCAGGGTGAAGAGCTGGGGAATATGCAGTGGGGGAGCGTGCTTTGAGGAGCCGATTCGCCTATATTGCGGAGAGGGCAGGCTGAAATACGGAGACTGGGGTGAAATCGACGGGTTGGCATTTTACTCCGGAAAGGCGGTATATGGCCAGACAGTGGAGATAGGGGAGGAGGAAATCGGCCGGAGAATGGTCCTGGAGATAGATGATATCTCAGCCTCCGCCAGAGTATCCGTGAACGGGCATGAGGCGGGGGTCAGGGTGTCCGCGCCATGGCGCTTTGACCTGACCCCGCTTTTGGAAAAAGGGAGGAATGAGCTGCGGGTCTGCGTCAGCAATACCCTTACGAATCACTACAGGAGCATTCCGACCCGCTACCGTGGAGATGCCCCAAGCGGCATCCTGGGGAAAGCGCGGATCTTGATCTGTCCCCCATGTACTGTACGGCAATCCTGTCCTCAGGGCGCACATCCGTCAGATACAGCACTGCCAGGAAAAACCACTCCAGAGGCTTCATGAGATAATAGATCAGGTCTGCCACATAGGGGGAACGGATGCATCTTGCCACCGGGAAGCCGTATTTATCATAAAAATTCCGCAGGGCTCTGTGGAAGCGGGGCGTCCTTTCCTCCAGAACCTGCTCGAAGGCATTGGCCACGCAGAGCTGCCTGTTCACGATGACCTCATGCCCGTGCCGTATCCCCAGGCGCAGGGGCTTCACGACCTTCCGGTGCCCTCCGGCGGCCACCGTGCACAGATAGTGCTCGTCGTAGTATACGTTCTGGGGCGCAACCCGCCTGGAAAGGTTCCAGCCGCTGGTCTCAGTCCAGGCTCGGATGACGGAATCCGGCGCCTGGCCGAAGAGGACGAGGATGGCTATGAGGATGCCCAGCAGCGGCCACATCAGGAGGAACGCTGCCAGAGGCCAGACCTTTGCGTTGTCCAGGATACGGCTGCAGCTTTGGAGGAAGGGGATTCTATGGATTTTGTGCATCTCATGGGGGATGTGCTCCCATTCCCGGATTTTGGTCAGGATCGTCCTGGCGGTGATGAGGATGCAGTTCAGTGGCAGCAGCAGGAGCGGCAGGCTGGTGAACGGATTTTGATAGATTTGGACGCCCCAGACGATGCTCTCTATGGTGCCCAGGTACATGGCGGACATGCCCAGCACCAGCAGGAGGGGCGGGGTCTTCTTTATGGGGAGGAAGCTCACTGTCAGATATCCCGCGAAGCCTGCCAGGGCGATGACCCAGACGGTCAATGTGCTCTGGGTGTAGATCGGCGTATGCTGCTGGGAATTGGCCAGCTGCTCGGTCCAGTTGCTTGCGAACTTCACATCCATCAGGCCCAGATAGAGGTGGCTGTACATGAGGCCTAAGGGCACCGTGACGATGTCGAATATCCTGTGCCGAGCATGCTCCTTCCCGGGGTTCATGGCCAGGGCAAACAGCAGGTAGAGCTCGGCTCCCGTCAGGACAAGGGGATACAGGACGAACGCGGCCAGCATGAACCCTATGAAAAGGATGGAGATCGGCAGGGCAAGGAGCTTTTCCGCGGCAGGGTCGCCGGATCTGAGGAAGGTGGGCATGCAGGCCAGGAAAGCGCCCGCCAGGCCCAGGGGAAGCGTGACGATGACTGAGGACAGAAGGGGCTTTTTCTTTATTGTCTCTTTCAGCTTTGATTTCTTGTTTTTGTCTGACATAGTTTTATCCTTTCTGAATCTGTTGATTCTGTATTTTCCTGATATTGGATATTTGCATTTTATAATATTACAGAAGGGTATGAATGTCAATAAAAGTTTATTGATATTCGATAATTTCAGAAATGGCTGCAGGGATGTTTTTGGAAAATAGATTGAACAAATATGGGAGTTCCGTTATTATGTTGACATGGAAGGATGATTGTCGCTTGTAATCATATGGCGGGACAGTGGGATTTTTAGGATGCCGAATAGGGAGATTGCAGGGACATTCATGGAAAAATAGATTGAACAAATGGGGGATATCCGCTACAATGTTGATATAGAAGGATGATTTTTACTTGTGATTTTATGATGGGACAGTGGAATTTTGAGGATACCGATTATGGAACGGATAAGGAGGTGCAGAATGGCCAGGACGGTTGCTATTGGCTGTCAGGATTTTCAGACGATTCGGGAAAACGGATACTTTTATATCGATAAGACCTCGTTCCTTTCCCAGTGGTGGGAGAGCGGGGACAGCGTGACGCTGATAACAAGGCCGAGACGCTTCGGAAAGACGTTGAACATGAGCATGACAGAGCTGTTCTTTTCCATAAAGCATGCGGGAAAGGGAGAGCTGTTCCAGGGGCTTTCGGTGTGGGAAAGGGAAGAATTCAGGGCGCTGCAGGGTACCTATCCCGTAATCAGCCTTTCCTTTGCCAATGTGAAGGAGAATGCCTATGAAAAGGTTCGTTACAGGATCTGTCAGATATTGAGGGATCTGTATATGCAGAACCGTTTCCTTTTGGAGGGGGATTTGCTGGCGCAAAATGAAAAGGAATACTTCGAACGGGTATCAGAGAACATGAACGAGGAGGATGCCACCATGGCCCTCCATTATCTGGCGTTGTTTTTGTATCGGTATTACGGAAAAAAGGTGATTATCCTGCTGGACGAATATGACACCCCCATGCAGGAGGCAAATGTGAACGGCTACTGGGACAGACTTGTCTCCTTTACCAGGAGCCTGTTCAACTCTACTTTTAAGACAAATCCCTATCTGGAGAGGGCTGTGATGACCGGAATCACCCGTGTCAGCATAGCTTCTTGCGAAGCATTGGAATCTATTTTTTCCGACCTGAATAATCTTGAAGTTGTGACAACCACTTCTGAGAAGTATGCTGACAGCTTTGGGTTTACGGAGGAAGAGGTCTTTGCGGCGCTGGATGAGTTCGGGCTGTCTGGCCGGAAACAGGAAGTAAAAAGCTGGTATGATGGCTTTGTCTTTGGGAATCGGTCAGATATTTATAACCCATGGTCTATCTTGAATTTTCTGGATAAAAAAAAAGTCACGACCTACTGGGCCAATTCCAGCTCCAACAGCCTGGTGGGAAAGCTGATTCGGGAGGGGAGCAGGGAAATCAAGCAAAAGCTTGAGGGGCTGATGCAGGGAGAGACGCTGCGGGTGGAGATAGATGAGCAGATTGTTTATGGAGAGCTATACACCAAGAGAAATTCTGTCTGGAGCCTCCTTCTTGCAAGCGGCTATCTGAAAGTCCTTGGGATGGAATTTGCGGATGCGGAAGACTGCTGGTATTATGAACTGACCCTGACGAACCGGGAAGTGCGGCTGATGTTCACGAACATGATCCGGGGCTGGTTCTCGGAGCAGGATGAGAGTTATAACGATTTCATCAAGGCGCTGCTGGCTGATGACCTGAAAGCTATGAACTATTACATGAACAAGGTGGCGTTGGCTACATTCAGCAGCTTTCGCGTAAGCAACGAGCCAAGGTCAAGCTTGTTTGACCTTGGCGACTGCCCGCGACCCAGCAGCTATGCTGTTGGGCTTGACTCAGGCAACAAGCCCTCTGAGGCCGCGGAGCCGGAACGGTTCTATCATGGATTCGTCTTAGGGTTGTTGGTAGACCTGAACAACCGTTATGCCATCACCTCTAACCGGGAAAGTGGCTTCGGCCGCTATGATGTGGTGCTGGAGCCGAAGCTGAGAGACGGCGGCGCTGCAAATGGCTGCCAGTTGGAGGGGATAACAAATAATTGCAATAGGGATGCGATAACAAATAATCGCAATAATGATGCGATTATTATCGAATTCAAGGTACAGGACGCGGAGGATGAAAAAGAACTTTCCGACACGGTAGAAGCAGCACTGCGGCAGATAGAGGAGAAGAACTACGCGGCAGCCCTTGTGGAGAAGGGGATTCCCGAAGGGAGCATACGCAAGTACGGCTTCGCCTTCCGCGGAAAGAAAGTATTGATCGGAGGCGGCAGGTAGAGCCCGGAGGCTCAGTACGGGAAAAGACGGATTGTGGGAAGGAGCCTGCGGTTTTTCCACAGATATGGGCGGAGACGGAATAACTGGAGGAGGGGATAGAATGTTCAGGGAAATCAACGGAATAGTGGACAAAGATATTTCATGCGCCATACACAGGCTTCCCCCTTTTTATTTCCAGGGAGGATGGGCAGATGGAATCCGGATGGAACTTTTCAGGCTGCCGGCCGGGGAAGGGGCGGCGCTGCGGATCGCCGTGGAGGGCGGCAGGTGCCGGATCGGCTTTCGGGAGAGGATCCATCTGTTCCGGGCTCTGGGGATACTGCGGGAGAATGCGGGAAGGGCGCAGTTCCGGCATGAAGAGGAAATGTACATCCCCCGGATCGGCGTCATGATCGATGCCTCCCGGAACAGCGTGCCGAATCCCGGATTTCTCAGAGCCCTTCTGGATCGCATGGCGCTGATGGGGATGAACTGCCTGATCCTGTACATGGAGGATGTGTATGAGCTGGAGGGGGAGCCGCGCTTCGGCTATATGCGGGGAGGCTATACCCGGGAACAGCTGCGGCAGCTGGACGATTATGCGCATCTGTACGGCATCAGCATAGTGGCTTCCATACAGGTCTTGGGACATATGGAAAAGGTGCTCCGGTTTCCCGAATACGCTTCTGTGCAGGACAGCCCCTCCTGCCTTCTGGTGGGAGAAGAGAAGACCTATGAGCTGATCGGGAAGATGCTGGGAACAATAGGCCAGTGCCTGAGGAGCCGGATGGTCATCGTAGGCATGGACGAGACCCACGGACTGGGGGAAGGGCGGTACAGGCAGAGGAACGGAGCCCGTAAGCCCCTGGATATTTTCCTGGAGCATCTCCGGCGGGTGCATGCCCTGGCTCGGGAGAGGGGGCTGGAGATTGCCCTTTACAGCGACATGCTGTTTTCATACAGTTCCCCCAGGCATGTCTATCTGGATCCCGGGGAGGAGCCGGATCCGGGGATATGCGCCCGGGTGCCCGGGGATGCGGGGCTAATCTACTGGGATTATTATTCCCGGGATCCCGATTTGCTGGACGGAATGATGAAGAGGCACCGGGATATGGGAAATGCCATTTATGCGGGGCCGCTGCTTTCGGTCTCTTCCTTTTGCGTGAATTACCCGTTCACGTTCCGGACTGCGGAGCCGGCCCTTGAGGCGGTTAAAAAATATCAAGTGCCCATGGCCTACGGCTGCCTGTGGCATGACGACGGTGGGGAGTGCTGCGACTGGCTGGGGCTTCTGGGAATGCAGTATTACGCGGAGAGTGCCTATCGCCAGGGGCCGGTGGGCCGTGAGGTTCTGGACGCCCGCTTTGCCGCATGTACCAGGTCATGCGCCGAGTGGTTCACGGACGCTGGCTTCCTGGACGCGGTTCCCTGCAGCAATCCGGAGAACCGCTGGCCGCCCAATCCGTCCAAATATCTTCTCTGGCAGGATCCCCTGGAGGGATTGTACGACGGGGATCTGCAGGGGCTTGGACTGGACGCGCATTATGGGAAAACGGCGCGGCTGCTGGAGGCGGATCTGGAAAAGGCAGGGGAGGAGGGATGGTTCTTACGGGTTCCGCTCCTGCTTGCGAAGACCCTGGAGCTGAAGGCCGCTCTGGGGGAGGGGCTTCATCGGCATTATAAAGACAGGGACAGGGCTGCCCTTCAAAAGGACGGGGAGCAGCTGGGGGAATTGCTTGAAAGGGTGGAGGAGCTGCGGATTGCCCACAGACAGCAGTGGATGCAGACCTGCTCCCCCTTTGGCTGGTCACGGCTGGATCTCCGCTACGGGGGGCTGCGCGCACGGATTGAGACGGCCGTATACCGCCTGAGCCTGTATCTGGACGGCAGCCTGTCCGGGCTCCCGGAACTGGAGGCGCCCCGGTACGAGAAAGACCGCAGCGGGCAGTTCCTGGGGAAGGGGATATGGAAGACATATGAGGGAATCGCCACATTGAGTGACGGCTGATTTGGCCTTATAACGGTGTGAAAAAACCGCCCTTTGCACTTTGGCGAGTGTCTGGGGTGGTATTTTTACCAGGTATACTGCATAACGCTGAATGCTGCCTAATGTAATCATGTG
>NZ_CAPDXS010000186.1:0-8749 GCF_948601915.1 uncultured Acetatifactor sp.
CCTGGTGCCCTTCTCGGAGTACCTCCTGTACCGCCTGGAGGACGAGACGCTGCTGCTCCAGAACATCGGCGGCATCGGCAACATGACCGTCATGCCCGCCGCCGCGAAGCCGGAGGATGTCTACGCATTCGACACCGGCCCGGGAAATATGATCATCGATGCGGTGGTCTCCGCCCTCACCGGAGGAGCGCAGGCATTTGACGGCAGCGGCGACTTCGCTTCAAGAGGCAGCGTGAACCGGGAACTCCTGGCTCTCCTCCAGCAGGAGCCCTATTACACGAAAGCCCTGCCCAAGACCACCGGCCGGGAGCTCTTCGGCACCCAGTACACGGAAAAAATCCTGCGCTGGCAGGAAGCCCACCGGATTCCGGAGACCGACCTGGTGGCCACGGTCACCGACCTCACCGCCTGGTCCATCGCCAGCGCCTATGAGCAGTACGTCCTGCCAAAGCACCATGCCTCCAGGCTGGTGGTGGGAGGAGGCGGCAGCTACAACAAGACGCTGCTGGGTTTCCTGCGGGAGCGCTTCGCCCCTTACGGCGTAACGGTCCAGACCCAGGAGGATCTGGGGCTGAGCAGCGACGCCAAGGAGGCGGTGGCCTTCGCCCTGCTGGCGGACCGCTGCGTCCGGGGCCTGCCCAACACCCTGCCCAGCGTCACCGGAGCGCAGAAGCCCTCCGTCATGGGGAAGATATCGCTTCCTTAGCACATTAGTGCCCCGGCTCCGATGCATGAATCCTTGGGCAATCAGCGCAGGAGCCGCGCCAGGACAGGGCCGTCCTTGCCTGATGCCGACGCAGTGCCGGGGCGTACAGCCGGGACGGATCGCTCCGGGATTCATGCAATGGGGCGCCGGGCATCCGGTTCCCCCGAATCTCCCGGGAAACCGCAGCCCGCCAGGCCGGAAAAAAGCAGCTACCTCCCGATAGCTGCTTTTTTGCGGTACACGCCCGGAATTCCCTCTTGCCCCGGATGCGCCAATCCGGCGTTCATCTCCCGGAAATCCTGATGCTCCCGCTGCCGGTGTTGGCCTTCACCTTGCAGGCGCTGTTCCCGTAGGCATAGGTGCCGTTCTTCACCTTCTGGCTGTCTTCCCCGCCCCAGCCGATGTGCACGCTGCCGGAGCCGCTCCTGACCGTGGCCTCCATGCCCTCTGCGCCTTCCAGCTCCAGCTTGATGCTGCCGCTTCCGGTGCCCATGTCAATCCTCTCGCTGGCCCCCACGGACCTGACCTTGATATTGCCGCTTCCTGTTCCAAGGTGGTACTCCGCCACAGCGGCGTCCACCTTGATGTTGCCGCTCCCGGTGCCGCAGTGGATATCGCGGCCCTTTACCATCTCCGCCTTCACGTTGCCGCTGGCCGTGTCCAGGCTGGCCGAGATGAACTCCGTATGATCCACCTTCACATTGCCGCTGGCCGTGTGGGCCTTGAGCCTGTCGGCCACCACCTGTTCCACGCCGATGTTCCCGCTGGCGCTGTTGGCCTCCAGGGACTCCAGCTCGATTCCCGAGATGTCCACATTGCCGCTGGCCGCCTTGGCGGTGAGCCTGGGCACGCTCTTAGGCACCCGCACGGTCAGGGTGATGTTCTGCCCGCCTACGCTGAAGCTCCCCACGTTCCCGTAGGATATGATGGTGCGTCCGAACAGGGTCACCTTCACCATCTTCTCCTCATTGTCGCCCTCGTCCCTGGCCCCTTTCCTGCGCTTCACGCCCGCATAGAAGACGCCGTCCTCTTCATACTGGTAATACTCGTAATTCACCTGGCTGCTGACACCCTTGGCTTCGTACTCCACATGGATCTGGTCGTCCTCGGAGCGCTCCACCCGCACATTTGCCACCTTCCCCTCCAGGACCATGGCCTTGTAGAAGCCCGAGTAGGAAAATGTCCTCTTCAGATTCGTGTCCTTAGGCTCCCTCTGCGCCGCCTCCCCGGCCCCGGAGACCTCCTGTCCGGCGCTCTCGCACAGCCCGCCCTGCTCCATGGCCCTCTGGGCGAATTCCTCCGGCAGGTCGTCCTCCGCCAGCTCCCTGATCATCTCCTCGATATTGCCCAGCTCCTCGATGATCTCCTCATCAGCCTTTCCTTCATTCTCCCCCTCGGCGAAATGCTGCCTGTAGTCCTCCAGGATCTCCTCCTGCAGCTCCCTGCCGAAGCGCTCCAGCTTCTCCTGTAAGTTCGCCATATACTCTTGTTTCGTCATCTCTCATCCTCCTATTCCGGTTTTGCGTCCGCCCATCCACATTTTCCGCTATCCGCATTCCTCAGCAAGCCTATCCCGCAATCAGCTGGTTCACCGCGCTGGCGAACGCTTCCCACTCCTGCCTCACATCCGTCTGGTACTGTTTCCCCTTGTCGGTAAGCTTGTAATACTTCCTGGCCGGGCCGGACTCCGATTCCACCAGATAAGTGACCACGTAGTCGTCCGCCTTCAGCTTCCTCAAAATGGGGTACAGCGTGCCGCTGGCAATGGACATCACGCCGGATATCTTCTCCGTCAGTTCATATCCGTACTTGTCTCCCCCAATGAGCTGGGACAGCACGCAGAGCTCCAGGGCGCCTTTCTTAAATTGTGTATTCATGCATATCCTCCTTTCCGATTTTTAGTACTCGTCTTTGACAGGTTCAGTTTATCACACACTATTATATATTGCAATATACTATTCTCAAATAATTATAAAAAATCCATAAACTCCTGCCCCAGACATATACTGCATGACGCTGAATACTGCCTAATGTAATCATTCGATTGAACCAGTCAGCGTTATGCCGTCTGTTTTCACGGCAAGTGAAATCGTTAAGCAGTATAGCTTATACTGACAATCACAAACCACGCCAAGCAACCAGACTCACGAGCGAAAGATTCCGGATACATCGCGGCAAATTTCATCGCTCGTGAGCATAAGGCCGGGAAACAGAACTGCTCCCCGGCCCCGCCGTGCATCGGGCCCATGTCACGCAGACCCCTCTAAAACCACATATTCTTTATAGCATCCGCAGATGTGTCTGTGATAATAAGTATCCGGATGGTAGCTCTCTCTGAGATGATACCAGGTTTCCTCCGGCACATCGCTGTACTGCCGCACCTTTCCGTCGCCCACCAGCCTGATTTCCAGAAGGGCGTACTGTGGGTCATACCCCATCGTCTGAATGATTCCACTGTAGAAGCTAATATGTCTGATTGTTCCATCCTCCTTCTCCTGTGTGCTTTCTGATTCCTACATGTCCTTTGAAGGGCTTTTCCCTCCTTTCCACAAACCCGATTTGAATTGTCCTTCTACTATATATATGACTTCAAATCGACAATATATTACAAAATATTCTTCATTTCTACAAATTTTTCATCCTATCGGCTGATCTCCTCCTTCAGCTTTTTCCGGAAGCGGAACAGGCGCACCCTCATATTGTTCTCCGTCACCGACTCGGAGCGGGCGATCTCCGCAATGGTGGTCCCGAATACGTGATAGGCCTTGACCATCTTCCATTCCTCCTCGCTGAGGGTGGCCACCGCCGCCAGGTCCAGCTCCACCTCGCCATAGCGGCAGTCCTGCGCCGCGAGCTCCAGGCACTCCTCCAGGGGCTCCATGCCCCACCGCCTGGCCCTCCTGTACTGCTCGCGCAGCTTATTGCGGGCCGTGCGCAGCAGCCACAGTTTGGGCTTCGGATGCGCCAGGAATCCCTCCCCCAGTTTGAACGCCGCAACGAAGGTATCCTGCGTGATGTCCTCCGCAGTCTGCCTGTCCGAGATTCTGTGATATACTGCTCTGAGCACATCGTCAAAATACATCTGATACATCTTTCCGAATTCGTCAGTACCCACTTCCAACGACTATCCCTCCTTTGCTATGGAGCCCATACGCCTACACTCCTATAGTCTAATTTACCATTGTTTTCCGGCCATATAGCCCGATTTTATAATTAGTGAATTCTTTTTCATAAATTCTATTTTCCTTAAACAGCTTGCGGGATGGACATTCCTATATTATAATGGGAAATGGTCTTGTTTTTCACGATACTGAACAGAAAGGATTGCTGCGGCAAAGAAAAATACCATGAGCTTTACATTCATAAAGCATCTTCCCACGCCGAACCAGATCCGACAGGAGCACCCGCTCCCGGAGAGGTTCGCCGAAATCAAGCGGGGAAGGGATGCGGAAATCAGAGATGTGATCACAGGAAAGAGCAGGAAGTTCCTCGTCATCATCGGCCCCTGCTCCGCGGACAACGAGGACTCTGTATGCGACTATATCAGCCGGCTGGCCAAGTTGAACGACAAGGTGAAGGACAAACTGATCCTGATCCCCAGAATCTATACCAACAAGCCCCGGACCACCGGGGAGGGCTACAAGGGCATCGTCCATCAGCCCGACCCGGAGAAGAAGCCCGACTTCCTGGCCGGGCTGATTGCCATGCGCAAGATGCACATCCGGGCCATCGAGGAGTCCGGGCTCACCGCCGCGGACGAGATGCTCTACCCCGAGAACTGGGGGTACATCTCCGACATCCTCTCCTATGTGGCCATCGGGGCCCGCTCCGTGGAGGATCAGCAGCACCGCCTCACAGCCAGCGGTTTCGATGTGGCGGCCGGCATGAAGAACCCTACCAGCGGCGACATGTCCGTCATGCTGAACTCCGTCTACGCGGCCCAGCACCCCCACTCCTTCACCTACCGGGGCTGGGAGGTGGAGACCACAGGAAACGAGCTCACCCACACCGTCCTGCGGGGCGCGGTGAACAAGCACGGAAACAATGTGCCCAACTACCACTATGAGGACCTGAACCTCCTGCTGGAGCTGTACGGCAGGATGGATCTGATGCACCCCGCCTGCGTCATCGACGCCAACCACTCCAACTCCGGCAAGCAGTTCGAGCAGCAGATCCGCATCACCAAGGAGGTCATGCACAGCCGCAGGCTGAATCCCGACATCCACAGCCTGGTGAAGGGGGTCATGATCGAGAGCTATATCGAGGAGGGCTGCCAGAAGGTGGGCGGCGGCATCTACGGCAAGTCCATCACGGATCCCTGCCTCGGCTGGGAGGCCTCTGAGCGGTTGATCTACGAAATCGCGGAATATGAGTGAGCGCGCAAAGAAACCAGGGCTGTCTTCGGACGCTGCCCTGGTTTCTTCTAACCGGTCTTCTATCGGATCTCGTATCCCTGCCCAATGCGGCAGGCTTCCCTTGTGCCCGGCCCCTGCCGGAGCCTGCGGCCTTCCCTTGTGCCCGCCCTGTGCCGGAGCTGACGGCCTTCCCCCATTTCCTGTCTGCTCCCCTGAGACCCGAAAAATCAGAAGATTCTCAAAAACCCCAGCAGCAGGAAGGGGTTCACATATCCCTCCAGCAGGCAGCCCACCGTCATCGCCAGGAGGATGGCCAGGAACCTCCCCGCCTTTTTCAGCAGGACTCCCTTGTCTCCCCCGGAAAACTCCCCCCTCACATAAATCCCCCGGAAGAGCTCCTCGCACCAGGCCAGCAGGAGCAGCACCCCCGGCACATAGAGCAGGAAGTGGGGGAACAGCCCGACGATGGCCAGCAGTATGCCCTTCAGCCCGTAGCGCAGGGCCAGGGAGGTCAGGAAGGCCCCGGCGGACATGCCGTACCAGAACGCCGCGCCCATACAGGCCACCAGCCCCAGATAGGTAGTGGAGAGCACGGCCAGTATGAGCACCCTGCCCATCCTCTTCCGGAAGATATAAGAAAAAAGGGCATTGCTGTCCACTGTCATATATTTCATATGATAGAGCGTGGCTTCGTCGAACAGCCCCGTCTCCCCCAGCAGAATGCCCTTTCCTATGTTCACCACCACGATTCCGATCAACAGCCCCACGCCGAAACAGACCAGGAAATTGCGCTGGAATGCCTCTCTTCCATATCCGGCCAGGAACCTCCTCCCAGCAAACTGCATCCGCCCCACCGCCCTTCTAAGGTTGCGGCATCCCATGGAATGTCCTTAATGTCAAACGCGCATCCCTGGAATGCTCTCCTTCCATCTTATGCGGGCAGGCTGTCATCTATGCGGAAGAAAACCCCTGTCCGGGCAGCGGGCAGGGGCGTATCGTCAATCTGCTTTAACAAAATCCGGTCCTTCACCCGGCCAGCCTGTCGCTGAAGCGCTCCGCGTCCCGGGCATGCTCCTCCAGAAGCTTCTCCACGCTCACCAGCTTCACGCACAGCACGAACAGATCCGTGGCCATAGCCAGCTCCTCCGGCGAAGGATAGGTGGGCGCGATGCGGATATTGCTGTCCCTGGGGTCAAGGCCGTAGGGATAGGTGGCTCCGGCTCCCGTCAGCGTGACCCCGGCTCCCTTGCACCTGGCTACGATTGCCTTGGCGCAGCCCTCCATTGCCTGGAAAGAGATGAAGTAGCCGCCGTTGGGCCTGGTCCACTCTCCGATTCCCGTACCGGCCAGCTCCTGCTCCAGCACCTTCAGCACGGCCTCGAACTTGGGCCGCATCAGGGAGGCATGCTTCCTCATATGGGCCTTGATGCCCTCGAAGTCCTTGAAATACCGCACGTGGCGGAGCTGGTTTATCTTGTCATAGCCGATGGTCTGTATGGTCAGGGTCTTCTTGATGCATTCCAGGTTCGCCATGGACGAGGCGATTGCCGCCACGCCCGCGCCGGAGAAGCTGATTTTGGAGGTGGAGGCGAACTCATATACCATGTCGGGATTGCCCGCCTTCTCGCACTCGCTCAGGATGTCCAGGATGCTCTCCTGCCGCTCCTCCTCATCATAGAGATGATGCACCGAATAGGCATTGTCCCAGAAGATGCGGAAGTCCCTGGCCGCGGGCTTCAGGGCAGCGAACCGCCGCACCGTCTCATCGGAATAGGTATAGCCCTGGGGATTGGAATACTTGGGCACGCACCAGATGCCCTTGATGGCCTCATCCTCGGCCACCAGCTTCTCCACCAGATCCATGTCCGGCCCCTGGGGGGTCATGGGCACCGTGATCATCTCGATGCCGAAATGCTGGGTGATGGCAAAATGCCTGTCATAGCCGGGAACCGGGCAGAGGAACTTCACCTTATCAAGCCTGCACCAGGGCGTGCATCCCATGACACCGTGGGTCACGGCGCTGGACACGGCGTCATACATGATGTTCAGGCTGGCATTGCCGTATATGATCACATTCTCCGCCTTCACGCCCATGATGTCCGCCATCATTTGCTTGGCCTCGGCCAGCCCGTCCAGCACGCCGTAATTGCGGACGTCCACGCCTTCCATGCTCGTCATGTCGCTCTGGGAATTCAGGACGTCGAAGATGTCCATCCCCATGTCCAGCTGCGCCACGGAGGGTTTCCCCCTGGACATGTCCAGCTTCAGCCCCTTGCCCTTGGCATCCTCATATTCCTTCTCCAGCTTCGCCTTCAGCGACAGCAGTTCCTCTCTGCTCAGCTCCTGATATGCTTTCATGCTTACCTCCCTGCACATGCTCTCATTCTACTTACAAATTTGGCGCAAGACCGGAAGAACGCTTTTCCTGCGTTCTCCATTCCGTTGTATCATTGTATACAATCATGCACTTGCATTATCATACTATATACTGCCAATATGTGCAAGTGGTAATATTACAAATTTAACAGTGATATCCTGCCACAATTTGTGAAAATGTATAAGAGACGCCGGTTTGCGCCTGGCGTCTCTTTCCTTGCATTTTCCCTATTCAATTTTTATGATTATTTCGCATAATCAATGACACGGCTCTCGCGAATGACATTTACCTTGATCTGTCCGGGATATTCCAATTCAGCTTCAATCTGCTTGGAGATATCACGCGCCAACAGGACCATATCGGTATCCGTAATCTGTTCCGGAACTACCATTACACGTACTTCCCGGCCTGCCTGAATAGCAAAAGACTTGTCTACACCTTTGAAATTGTTTGTGATTTCCTCTAATTTTGTCAGCCTGCTGGTATAGGTCTCCAGCGTTTCCCTCCTTGCCCCCGGTCTCGCGGCGGATATCGTGTCTGCAGCCTGTACGATACACGCGATCAGGGTAGTGGGCTCCACGTCGCCATGGTGGGATTCCACGGCATTGATGACTGTGGCGTTCTCCTTGTACTTCCGACAGAGCTCGACGCCCAGCTGGATATGGGAGCCTTCCATCTCATGATCCACGGACTTTCCGATGTCATGGAGCAGTCCGGCGCGCTTTGCGATGCGGACATCCAGTCCCAGCTCCGCCGCCAGCAGTCCTGACAGCTGCGCCACCTCGATGGAATGCTTCAATGCATTCTGGCCATAGCTTGTCCTGAACTTCATCTTGCCCAGCAGCCTGACCAGTTCGGGATGGATGCCATGCACGCCTACCTCAAGCGTGGCGGCCTCTCCCTCCTCCTTAATCATGATCTCCACTTCTTTCTGCGCCTTCTCCACCATCTCCTCGATCCTGGCGGGATGGATGCGTCCATCTACGATCAGCTTTTCCAGCGCGATCCTGGCCACCTCCCGGCGGATGGGGTCGAATCCCGACAGGATCACCGCTTCCGGCGTATCGTCGATGATCAAATCGACGCCGGTCATGGTCTCCAGGGTGCGGATGTTGCGCCCCTCCCGTCCGATGATCCTTCCCTTCATCTCATCGTTTGGCAGCTGTACGACGGAAATCGTGGTCTCAGAGACATGGTCTGCAGCACATCTCTGGATAGCTGACACCACATATTCCCTCGCCTTCTTGTCTGCTTCCTCTTTGGCCCGACTCTCCATTTCCTTGATTATCACGGCCGATTCATGCTTCACTT
>NZ_CAPDXS010000187.1:0-7693 GCF_948601915.1 uncultured Acetatifactor sp.
GGGGGAGCAGTGGGATTCCATGGCTTCTTAGTGCTACAAACTTTCAACTCACAAGGACATGATATATTTGAGATTAGCTAAAATACCATTTCCTTTCTGCATATTATTTCCTCCTTACTGCACAGCACTGTTCCTGCCGACGCTGTCCATTCAGCATCCGAACAGCTTATGTATCGCAAGTGAATTGCCCAGCTGCTCTTCCGAGATTCCATTATTCAGCAATGCAGTCCTGCATTTTTCGGTAATCGTTTTATTATCCAGAGCGAGCTGATGCAATTTTTCATCATCAATCATCGAAAAAGCTTTCTCATCCAACGCAAGGTTTGGAAGCACCTCTGTCCCGACCGCATAATGACAGGGCGTAAAGCCGTAATATGCGGCAATCTCCCTCCCGTCCATTTTGTCTTCAGTTAATCCGTATTTATAATCAGTGTGAGAATCAAGGTCAATAAACTGAAAACCGGCGGTATCATCGTAGAAAAAATTGCTTTTCGTATTGAAATCTATCAAAATATCGTTATCCAGTAGAACAATAATGTCCCTTATGAATTTGTCAAAGTGTTTTTGCGGTACTTTGGATATTGCATTCGTTCTGGAAATAACATATTCTTTCGCATCAGTATCGCTTGAAAGATATGCAAGATGAGGTTTGCCGACATAAAGTTCTTTCATAATCGAATCGTCGTAAAGCTCCTCGCCTTTCGCCCGCGACTGGATGATATAGCCATTTCCGTTTTCGCTGTTTGGCTCCACACAGTACCCAAGTATAGGGACGACCCCAACGCCTTGCTCTTTCAACTCCATAAGAGTCTTGATCAATTCGTCAAAATAGGCAAGGTCATCATCGCGCGTCGTAACATTCCTGAGCTTGATTTTAGATGCAGTCAATACCGCATATTCGCCTATCAGATATGCCTGCCTGTCAACGCCGCGTTTTGCGGCTTTCATTTCCTTCATTTGGGCCAACAGCCCCCTTGCCGTTTCGGGCTGGATATAAAAATATTTTTCTTCCATATCAAAATTATACCTTTCTATCAGTCACACACTATGCCATGTTGTATATTTTACAGTTTCCTTTTATAAATAAGTTAGTACGCAGCATACGCCGATGCCGCTTCCGATGCAGCAGCAAGTAGATGCCCTTTACGCACTTCATGCTTATTCCTCCCTTTACAAAATAAACTAAAATGTACAATATAATTATAACAAGTAAAAGCAGAATTGCAACTGCAATATGGTAATCATTTTCACAAATGTACATTTTTGTACATTTCTCACATTTCTATTGTCCGTCTTTTGTGACTACTGCCCAAAAGAAAATCCCATGCCTGTCTGCTTTCAGGCATGGGATCCATTTTCTTGAACTTTTCAGGCATTTAACCTTCTCAGGCTTCTCAGGCATCCGTCTCCCGTGGCACCGTCTCCCGGGCCTGGGCCTTGAACTTCGCCACTTCCTTCATGGCCTGAGGGATGGCGATGTTCGTCCCGGCTCCGGCCACGCAGCCTCCGGGACAGGCCATGCCCTCTATCAGGCAGCCGTTCTTCCGCCCGGCCTTGGCCAGAAGGAGCATCTTCTTGCACTCCGTCAGGCCCTCCGCGTGCTCTATCTTCACCTCGGTGCCGGGGTAATAGGTCTTGATGCACTCCTCGATGGCACCCGCCACGCCGCCTGCCACTCCGTAGCCACGGCCCGCCCCGGTGGCGTCCTCCATCTCGTCCATGGCCTTTATCTCCTCTAAGAGGATGCCCCTGGCCTCGAACATCCCTGTCAATTCCTCAAAAGTGATGACGAAGTCCACGTCCGAGCGGATCGTCCTGCGGCTGGCCTCCAGCTTCTTGGAGGCGCAGGGGCCGATGAACACCACCTGTGCGTCCGGGTGCTCCCGCTTGATGATCCTGGCCGTGGCCACCATGGGGGTCAGCTCGTTGCTGATCTTGTCGATGGTCTCCGGGAAGAGGTGCTTGGCCATCACGGACCAGGAGGGACAGCAGGAGGTCAGGGCGAAGCTCTGCTTCCCTGTGGCCACCTCGTTCACGTAATGCTCCGCCTCCGCCATGCAGCCCAAGTCCGCGCCGATGGCCGTCTCGTACACATCCGCGAAGCCCAGCTCCTTCAGAGCCGTCTTGAACATCTCCGGCGTGACCTTCGGCCCGAACTGTCCCGCGAAAGCCGGGGCCACCTGGGCGATGATCTCCCTGCCCGACTGCATGGCGCGGATCAGCTGGAATATCTGGGACTTGTCCGCTATGGCCCCGAAGGGGCAGCTGACCATGCACATCCCGCAGGACACGCATCTGTCATTGTCTATGTAAGCCCTGCCGAACCGGTCGGATTTGATCGCGTCCACGCCGCAGGCCGCCTTGCAGGGGCGCTCCTTGTGGCAGATGGCGTCATAGGGGCATACTTCCTTGCACTTTCCGCATTTGATGCATTTCTCCTGGTCGATCACGGACTTGCCGTCCACCATGGAGATGGCCCCTTTGGGGCATACGCTGTGGCAGGGATGGGCCACGCAGCCCATACAGGAGCTGGTGACTTCATAATGGTTCTCCGGACAGGCGTTGCAGGCGGAAGGAATCACCTGCATCAGGGGCGGTTCATAATATTTCTCATCGATGTCGCTCTCCTCCAGCCCCTGGGTCAGATGGCCGGGATGCTCCCTGTTCTCCGGGCGCAGGCTCATGCCCATGGCCAGGCGGATGCGCTCCCGGATGATGGCCCTGTCCCGGTACACGCTCTCCCAGTATAAGGGCTCTTCGTAGTCCACTATTTTATAGGGGAGCGCCTCCATGTCGTCCTTCAGGTTCGTCGAATTGTACGCCAGGTTCGCCACTTCCCTGAATACCCGTCTCCTGCGCTGGCGGACGGGGGTGTCGATTCCTCTCATGCTGCTCATGCTGTGTATGCCTCCTTTCAGGGGCCCGCCGATTCGTCCTATGGCCTTCCCCTCGCTGTGATTTCTTGACATGGAGCCCGACTGCATAACGCTGCCAGGCATCTGTCTGCATCTATGGTAACATAGACATAGGGCGGATTGCAACTGTCTTTTATCAAAAAAAGCCCGTCTCTGACAGGGCCATAAATTCTGTCAGAGACGGGAAATCTTCATTATATAAATTTGGAATCTTCTAAATCTGATCAGCAATATTTCTTTATGGCCGCGTCGATCATACCCGCGCACTTCTCCACCTGGGGCATGTCCTCGGGCACCAGGCAGGGCATGGGCCTGCGCACCGTTCCGATGTCGATTCCTGTCCTGATCTTCAGGATTTCCTTCATCACGGCATACAGATTGCCGTGGCAGCCGCACATAGCATAGATGATGGCTGTGGCCTCGTCCTGGACCTCCATGGCAGTCTTCATGTCGCCCGCCTGGTAGCGCTCCATGATCTTCATGTAAAGCTCCGGCATGACGCCGTATGTGCCGCCGATTCCTCCGTCCGCCCCCATGGCCAGCCCGGAGACCAGCTGCTCGTCAGGCCCATTGAAGACGACAAAATCGTCTCCTCCCTCCATACGGAAGGTCTGGATATCCGTCACCGGCACGGAGCTGTTCTTCACGGCCCTCACCCTCGGATTCTTCTTCATCTCCTTAAACAGGGGCAGCGTCAGGGCCACGCCCGCCAGCTGGGGGATATTGTAGATCACGAAATCCGTGTTGGGAGCCGCGTCGGAGATGTCGTTCCAGTACTGCGCGATGGCATACTCGGGCAGATGGAAATAAATAGGCGGTATGGCGGCTATCGCGTCCACGCCCAGGCCCTCCGCGTGGGCGGCCAGCTCACGGCTGTCCCTGGTATTGTTGCAGGCCACATGGGCGATGACGGTCAGCTTCCCTGCCGCAGCTTTCATCACATGCTCCAGCGTCAGCTTCCGCTCCTCCACGTCCTGGTAGATGCATTCCCCTGAGGATCCCCCCACGTAGAGCCCCTTCACGCCCTTCTCCACCAAGTGTGCCGTCAGCTCTTCCACTTTTTCGGCGCTTACCCGGCCTTCTTTGTCATAACACGCGTAGAACGCCGGGATGATTCCCTGATACTTTGCTTTGCTTTTCTCCATTTTCTACCTTCTTTCTTTCCGGTTGCTTTTTCCGACAACATATATTATAATGGCTTATATTCATTTAGACAACATTTGAAAACAGTATTTATGATTATTTTACATCTATATAAATGGCATTTAATTCTTGCCAACCATTATGTGCAGCAAGTAATGCCATTTATCCGGGTTTTGTGCAAGATTTAATCACCAAAAATATATATAATAAGGAGAGAACAAATATGGCCGGATCCTTCCTCGATTCCCTGACAGAACGCTACAGCACACTCACCCGCTCCGAAAAGAAGCTGGCCGGATATATCTTCGCGAATTCCACAGAAGTGCAGTACCTGTCCATCAACTCGCTGGCGGAGAGCAGCGGCGTATCGGAGGCCACTATCACCCGTTTCTGCCAGAAGATGGGGCTTCTGGGCTACAACAACCTGAAGATCGCCCTGGCAAAATCCGATTATTCCTTCAACCAAAGGCAGCAGGTCAGCGAGACGATGGCCGAGCATCCGAAAACGGATGATGCCCTGGGCACTATCAGCAGGGAACTTTTTGATTCTTACGTCCTGTCCATCCGGGAAACCATCGAACAGCTCAGTCCGGATTCCTTCAACCGTGCTGTGGATCTGCTGTCAAACGCCCGGCATGTGTATTGTTTCGGCCAGGGTGCCGGAATGGTCATGGCCATGGAGACGTCTGCGCTGTTTTCCACCATCTCCCCGAATTTTGTCCACATCTCGGATTCCCATCTGCAGATTATCCATACAGCCCTGGCTACATCGGAGGACGTAATCCTGTTCTTCTCCTATTCCGGTTCCACAAAGGACGTACAGGAGCTGCTGAATCTGGCAAGGGAACGTTCCGTCCCCATAATCCTGATCACTCATTTCCCCAATTCCCCTGCCGCGGAGCTGGCGGAGGTGACGCTCGTCTGCGGATACAATGAAAATCCCATCCACGCGGGTTCCGTGAGCGCTAAAATGGGACAGCTGCTGCTCATAGACTGCCTCTTCCAGGCCTTCTGCTCCAACAACCCCCAGGAGACCCTGGCCAGCCGGGTGGCTGTCTCAGAGGCCGTCTCCAGAAAACTGTTATAATCCATGTATATTTCAAGCCTTCTGTTTCGGGAAGGCTTGAAATGGCAACGGTTAATCCTGTGGCACGGCGGCAGACTGAGTCCGATGTCCGAAGCCACTGCTGTTCTTTCCTATGTGTATGTCATCTGCGGTTCAGCCATGCGCCTGTACAGAACTCCTCAAGCTGACTCTTCTCGATGCGCCGGATACGGGTTCTGGTCAGGCAGTGCCCGTCCTCCTTATTTCCCGCGCAGTAGGCCAGCAGCATGGCGTCTTTTGTAAACAGGATTGCTGTATAGCAGTATCCCCTGGTCTCGTCTCCCTCAACGATGGTGGGATGGGAAAATGTCTTTCCGTTGTCACGGCTGGCCGCGATCACCAGAGGGAACCTCCCCCCCGTGACAGGCTCCCAGGCCTCGAAACGGCCATTGTAGATGGGAATCGGATTCCACACCGCGTATATGGTTCCGTCGCTGTCCCGCCGCATGCTCAGGGGACTGTTGGGCGAAGTGAAGCGCGAGGGCTGGCATGCCGTCCAGCTGTCCCCTTCGTCCATGGAGAACATCTCATACTGGTTCCCCAGATCCGTCCTGGCCCATCCCCAGAGTATCCCTGGCGCCAGCTCCAGCACCCCAGGCTCCTGAAGGCCGGAGTAGCAGAAGGATGAATAAGGCATGGCGCATTTGTCTCTGGCACATTTCCAGGTGGCTCCATCATCGTCCGAGTAGAAGAACATGGCCAGGGAACGGCCGTCCATATAATTATCTCCGGTGCGGTGGCTGGCCACGGGAACGATGATCCTGCCGCTGGCAAGCCTTACCACCCTGTCGTTGTTCATTACAAAGAAATCTTCCTGGGGCGTGCACACCACTCTCTCCCCCCAGGTCTTCCCCTTGTCGGAGGAACGGCGCAGGAAAATCTGCGTGCGCTTGTAGGTAAGCCTGACCAGGTAGAACAGGCCCACGTCGCCATTGTTCATCATCAGCAGCGCCGGCGACATCATGTTGACGCCGTCCTCCCCCTGATAGGTCAGGATGATCTCATCCTCGCCCCAGGTCCTGCCCCCGTCCGTGGAGCGGATAAGGCTCAGATCCGCAAAGGCTTCATCGTGGCTGCTGTCCCCCCTGAACCGGCTGTACACGAATATGATCTCACCGTCCTGGAGCTCCAGGAATGTCCCTTCGCTGTTTCTGGGGTTGTCCTCCTTCGGGCCTATGCTGGCCGTCACCACTCCCAGTTCTCCCTGCTTTACATAATTCATATAGTTCTCTCCTTTCAATGAAAAGTCCCTGACAAAACGGAAATCTGTCAGGGACTCAACATAGATTCTATGCCTCCATCGGCCCCATGGCCAGACCTTCGGCCATCTGCCCGTCAGGGCCAGACCCTGGCGTCAGATGTATTCACAATTCTCGTTAGTTTCCATAGCTGGCAATGATGTCCTGAAGAGGATCCAGCTTCTCGTATTCGCCCATCAGTCTGCTGTAGCCCAGGCGCTCAAGCTCCGCTAGATACTCATCCCAGGTGGAGTCCAAATCCTTCTGCCCCAGGAAGACCTGCGTGCGGTACTCGCCCACATAGGCGTTGATGTCTCCGGAAACCTCCGCATTGATGGTGGCGAGGTCTGTCACATTGGAAATGTCCGCTTTGTACTCCGGATGCTGGAACTTCATCCAGGAGCCGTCGGGACCGGTCCAGTACTTATTGCCTGCATTGAACAGCGGATCGTCCGCAATCCAGCCGCTTATGTCCGCATCCTGGCCCAGCTGACCGAACGTCCAGGTTCCCCTCTCGCCGTTCGCCAGGTTGTTGATTTTCACAGGAGCTGTCCCCTCGTCATTCCACTTCCAGTCTACATCCTTCTCGCCGTAGATCATGGACGCATGGAAATCCTTGTCGCCGCCGCCGAACCAGGCCAGCTCCACGAACTGCAGAATCTTGGCGAGCTTCTGATCATCGATGTCCGCCCTGACGAAGAAATTCTCATAGGCGGGAGACGGATTCACCAGGGACTGCACTGTGCCGCCGTCAGGCTTGATTCCAGGGGTGGCCAGGATGGTAGCCTCGGGAATCCTCTCCAGCAACTGCAGGGGCGGGCGGTCCAGAGCCCAGGATGACTGCAGCGCGTTGGTGGAGACGATGTAATAGCCGGCGTTTCCGCTGTTCACCTTATCCCACATGAGCTGGCGGTTGCCCTGGATGATATCCGGATCCACCAGGCCGCGGGCGTTGAGCTCCGCGAAGCCCTTTAAGAACTCTTTGTATTCGGGAAGCACATAGTACATTTCCGCCTTGCCGTCCACATCGTTGACGCCGCTGTGGAAGCCGTAGGCGCTGAAATACTGGCCGTGGGTCAGGTTCTGTCCTGTGACGCCCACGGTGTCGTTCTCGCCGTTGCCATCGGGATCCTGGTTCACGAAGGCATCTATGATTTCGATGAACTTGCTCAGCTCAATGCCATCGTCCGCCACATAGAGCCTGTCGGAGACCTGCTCCACGTTCACGCCCAGGTCGATGCCCAGGTTCTGGATCCAGTCATAGCGATAGTAATCGCAGTTTAAGTAATAGC
>NZ_CAPDXS010000187.1:7703-8736 GCF_948601915.1 uncultured Acetatifactor sp.
TGTGCTCTTCCGATCTATAGCCCACGAACTGGAAGGTCACGCCCGTCAGGTAGTTGAACTCCTGGTCGTTCTCCGGGTTCAGGGTCTGCGCGTACAGAAGAGGGTACTCGTCATAGACCTTGATCAGGCTGGGGCAATACTTCTCCACCATCTTTCTGGGGATAGTGCGGGCCAGCTCCTGCTCGTACATCCAGGCGCTGGTTTTGCCGGAGAGCGTTGCGCAGTCGGGCATTTCACCGGATGCCAGCATAACGTTCAGCGCGTCATTGCCCTCCTGCTTGACGACTGTGATGTCGCAGTCCAGGGCATCCTCCAGCATGGTCTCGCAGTAGCTGCCGTCCTCATAGGTGGAGTCGCTCCAGTACCCCGTATAGGTGATTTCGTAGCGCTCGTTGGGATCGGGGGCCGGGATGTCGTCGTCCGCGACGGCATCGTCCGCCGGTGTCTCTGCGTCATCCCCGGCCGCATCTTCCTCAGCCGATGCGTCTTCCTCTTTCGTCTCAGCCGGTGCGTCTTCCTTGGAATCTGCCCCCCCTGATGCATCGTTTCCGGCCTGGCCGCCGCAGCCGGACATCATCCCGGCTGTCAGCAGGCCTGCCAGCAACAGACTAATTACTTTCTTACTCTTCATACCAATTCCTCCTTATTGGATTTTTGTTTTATGGCAAGGCTGAGACCGGAAAGCTCAAATCCCTTCCAGTTCCCGCCGTTCCACACGCCTGACGCGGGTCCTGACCAGGCAGCTCCCGTCCGCCTCGCTTCCCGCGCAATATCCCAGCAGCAGCGCGTCCTTTGTGAAATACATGGCGCAGTAGCAATATCCGCTGGCTTCGTCCGTCTCAAAGGCCACAGGCACGGAAAAGCTCTTCCCATTGTCCGCACTGGACGCGATGACCATGGGCGTCCGGCCTCCCAAAAAGGCACGATCCGACTTCGCGCGCCCGTTATACTCCGGAATGGGATTCCACACCGCGTACAGCTTCCCGTTCCCGTCCCGCTTCATGCTCAAAGGGCTGCAGGGTGAGCTGAACCG